>JAATFH010000098.1 GCA_015655315.1 Terriglobales bacterium | reverse complement strand
GGACTTGTCCGGACCGATCAGTTCCTGAGTGAGGGCTTCTATTTCGCTGGTCGATTGCGGATTGCCTTCGAAGTGGAACATGTAGCCCTCAGGCTCGAACCAGTTGCCGAGGTTGATGCCGCGCAGCATCAAGGGCTGACCTTTGGCATCCACGAGGTCCGGACCCTTGGTGTGAACGAAGCCGCGCTGCGCACGGAGCAAAGGTGAGAGGAGAAGTAATAGAAACAGGCAGGCAATAGAGCGCTTGGTTATCGTCATCATCATGAGCGACAAAAGAATATCTCAACAAACAAGCGATTGTCTTATTGGAAAGATTGAGTCTGAGAACACGTCACGCTTTTGCCCCGCACCTTGCGTAGAGCAGGCGCAAATTACCAAAGTGTAGTTTCTCTCTATTGCGCGCGAAGGTTGATGTTGGCCAAGCAGGTTTCCTCTGTGTAGCGTAATGATACATACAAAAGCACAAACCCATAGCACTACGATTGGTGACATCTTTTTGCCTGTTCCCGCTTCTGTCACACCAGAAAATTACTTAAGGAAATAAAAATGAGGATTGGCCGTATCTCCAAAATTGAAGCATTCCTGCTGGTTCTTTTCCTATGTTGCGTGTCTTTTGTCATGGGACGCAGTTCGACGGAAATTGGAAAGCCTGCAATGCGCGTCGCGCAACAGATGAATGAACTGGATCGTCTCCAGCTCGAGACAGCGACTAAAAAATAGAAGAAGGAGCTGATCGTCGACGAGCGTTCCGCGGTGCGTTTTTTGGAAAGCGCCGCGGTTCCCGCTGTTTCATCTCTTCGCGAAATTGTGACGAATCGCTATAGAAACGCCGCGGATACACGGTTGATAATCGTTTCGTGTCTACTTTGTAGAGGCGGGAAGCGATGCAATCATTACTGCGAGACCTTCGTTACGCACTGCGCCAGTTGTTCAAGTCTCCTGGGTTTGCCCTGGCGGCGATTCTGACGCTAGCTCTAGGAGTAGGAGCGAACACCGCAATTTTCAGCGTCATCTATGGTCTACTGCTGCAGACTCTTCCCTTCCGCGATGCAGGCCGCATCGTTGCGATTCTTGAGACGCATCCGCAGATAACCACGGGAGCCGAGGCCACGTATCCCGATTATCTCGACTGGCGCGCGCAGCAGAAAAGCTTTGAGCAGGTTGCTGCGTATTCAGTTGTCAACCCGAGTACCGTGTCGCTGGCCACAGGCGGAGCAGTGGAACAGGTACACAGAGTGCTTGCGTCGGGCAATTTCTTTGCCGTGCTCGGCGTTTCTCCTCTGCTGGGGCGCATGCTGACGGAACAAGATGAGAAACCGGGGAGCGATCGCGTTGCCGTATTGAGTGCGGCGGCGTGGCAGCGCTACTTCGGCGGCGATGCGAGTGTCGTCGGGCGCAACATCGACCTGAACGGCGCTAGTTTCACCGTGGTTGGCGTGCTACCGCCGGGTGCGTCCTATCCGGCGGAGGGCGAGGTCTGGCTGCCGATTTCGCTGCTGGATAAGCCGACGCAGGCCTCGCGTGTGTGGCACTCGGTGAATGTGCTGGGGCGGTTGCGTCCGGGCGTTGGACTGGCTGAAGCCAGGACCGACATGCGAACGATTGCGGCACGGCTTTCGGCGGCGTATCCGGCAACCAATCGCCTGGAGAGTGCGGCGCTCAAGCCTCTACGCGAGCAGTTGGTGGGAACTTTGCGGCCCGCGATTCTCTGTCTGATGGGAGCGGTTCTACTGGTGCTGCTGATTGCGTGCGCGAATGTCGCCAACCTCATCCTGGTGCGCGCCACGGCAAACCAGCGGGAGGTTGCAATTCGTCAGGCGCTGGGTGCTGACCGGGTTCGGCTCTTCTCGCAGTTTCTGGCGCAGACCATGATCCTCTGCCTGATAGGAGGCGCGCTGGGAACAGCGCTTGCATGGCTGGCTCTGCCGCTGCTGCGCCTTGCGCTCTCGCATACGGCGGGTGTCGATCTTGCTCTGGTTCAGTCTATTGGGCTGAACATTCCGGTGCTGCTCTTCACGCTGGGCGCGTGCGTGCTGACGGCAATTTTCTTCGGAGTGCTGCCGGTCACAAGAACTTTTTCGAGTCTGGCGGAGGCTTTTCGTCCGGGCGACCGCGGCAGCACGGCGGGAAACAAGCGCAGCCGCGGCGCTCTGATTGCCGGAGAGATCGCCATTGCCGTGGTTGTGCTGTTTCTTGGCGCGCTTGTCGTACGCAGCTTTCAGAAGCTCGTGGCGGTCGATCCCGGATTTCGCACCGATCATCTGCTGAGTTTTGAAATGACTTTGCCGGAGCCGCATTATTCGGACAGCGCCCCGGCGACAACGCAGTTCTATGAGCAGCTGCTCGATAAGATTGCGCAGATGCCCGGCGTGGTGTCTGCGGGCAGCACGACTGCTGTGCCGTTGAATCCGTCGATGGTGATGACGCGATTTCTGATTGAAGGCGCGCCGCCGCTGGCTCCAGGGTCGTTTCCATATGCGCAGATTCGTTATGTCAGCCCGGACTTCTTTCACACCATGGGGCTCGGGCTCAAGCAGGGTCGAGTGTTTGAGCGGAAGGATGTCGATGACCAGTCGAGTTTCTTTGTCGTCAACCAGGCGTTTGCGCAGAAGCATCTGGCGGGGAAGAATCCGATTGGCGCTCACGTTCTTATCGGCGTGATGAGTCCGCAGCCTTCGAGTATTCCGGTAATTGGCGTGGTGGCGAACGCGCATGATCTGGGCGTAGAAACAGAGCCGCAGCCGGAGATCTACCTGCCGGGATATGGGCTGCATGCCGTGCTTCTGGTGCGCACCGGGTCGGCTCCTGAAAGCATCGTACCGCTCGTGCGAAATGCCGTGCGCGACTTGGATCCGAATCTGGCTATCTACAATGTTCGGGCTGTCGATGAGGTCTTGGCTGATTCGCTGGCGCGGCAGAAGATGACGGCAGCGCTGCTGGGTATTTTTGCCTTGGTCGCGGTGGTGCTGGCGGCTATCGGTATCTATGGCGTGCTGGCTTATTCTGTCGAGCAGCGGACGCGGGAAATTGGCGTGCGCATGGCGGTGGGAGCAAGGCGCGAGGATATTCTTCGACTGGTGTTGAAACAGGCGGCGATGTTTGTTGTCGCGGGCATTGTGACCGGTCTTGCCATTGCCTTTGCCGGGGCGCAGTTGCTGCGGGGGCTGCTTTTCGAGACCAATGTTGTCGACCCTGTGTCAGTGTCTGTTACCATTGGCGCCCTGCTCGTCATCGCCGCCCTTGCAGTGAGCCTGCCTGCGCGGCGGGCGGCTTCAGTGGAACCGACGGAAGCTCTGCGCGCGGAGTAACTTCTTCTGGAAATATTCAAGACGTGTTATTGCGGTCTTCGATAAGGTAGAGGCTATGAAAGCGGTTCAGCTCATTGAGTCTCAACCGGTGCCGGTACTTGCCGAAGCCGATGTGCCCAAACCTTCCGCCGGTAAAGGCGAGGTTCTTGTTCAGGTCTACACCGCGGGCGTAACGCCGACGGAGCTTGTCTGGTATCCGACACTGCATACCAAGGATGGGCAGCCGCGCGTTCGAGCGATCCCCGGCCATGAGTTTTCCGGCGTGATTGCGGAGCTAGGCGATGGCGTCGAGGACTTTGCTGTCGGCGATGAAATCTACGGAATGAGTGACTGGTTTGCCGATGGGGCGACAGCGGAATACTGCATTACGCAACCTTCGAGCATCGCTCGCAAGCCACAACGCCTGACGCACGCTGAGGCCGCGGCTGTGCCGATTGGAGCGTTGACAGCATGGCAGGGGCTGTTCAATCGCGTGAACCTCCAAGCTGGCGAGCATCTTCTCGTGCATGGCGGAGCAGGTGCAGTGGGCGTCTTCGCGATTCAGCTGGCTCGGCTGCATGGAGCGCGGGTGACGGCAACGGCTTCCGGCAAAAACGCCGCGTTCGTGTCAGAGCTTGGTGCCGAGAGTGTGATCGATTACGCAACGACGAACTTTGACCAAGTGGTTCGGGATGTGGATGTGGTCTTCGACGCAGTGGGCGGCGAGACCTTCCAACGGTCGTGGGGTGTCCTGAAATCAGGCGGGCGGCTGGTGACGATTGCCGCTGATGCCGAGGGCACGACCGACGCGCGGGTGAAAGAGGCGTTCTTCATTGTCGAGCCTAACCAAAAGCAGCTTGCCGAGATTAGCGATCTGCTGGACGCGGGAAGACTGCAGGTTTTCGTGGATACCGAGGTTTCGTTGGCAGAGGCTCCTGCCGCGTATGAACGCAAAGTACAGCGCAAGCTCGGGTACGGCAAGGTGGTTGTCGTTACTGGTATCAAGTAGAGATGAACATGAGAATCTCTCCGTGGTGGCAAGCTTCACTGGCGATCCTACTGATTGCTGGCAGTGGAATTTCGGCTGTCGGGCAGCAAGCGCCCGCATCGGTTGCTTTGCCCGTGGCGGTTTTGGCGCAAAGCCCAGCGGAAACAAAGACGGATCTGCAAATCATCTGCCTCTTCCGCTCGTCGCCTGACAATACGCTGCACGGTTCGCTCACCGAGACAAACGAAAAGCTTCATGGTCTGCTCGATCAGATCCGGAAATCGAGCGTCTTTGGCGGAGAACTTGGTGAGACGATTTTGCTCACGCCGGCCGATGGAACGCTTGCCGCCAGAAAAGTCCTGATCATCGGCCTGGGCGACTCGGCCACGTTCACCCCCGAGAGCATGTATCTCGTCGGCAAGATTGCGTGGCGCGAGGCGAACAGGCTTGGGATTGCTCATCCGTTTTTCGCTCCAACGGTTCTCGACGGCGGCGTCACGAAGTACACGACAGGCGAAGTAGCAGAGCAGGTCGTGCTCGGCTTTCGCGATGCGCTTGCGAGCGAGGCCATACTTCGCGCGGGAAATGCCGCCGGAGCCGTTGCTGTCGTGGACTTCACCTATCTGGCGGGAACCAAACATGCCGCAGAGACGCAGACCAGCATCGATCGCGCACTGGGTAAGCCCACATCTTCACCGCATTAAGAACCGAAAGCTTATGCGTGCAGCTCTTCCAACGCCACTGCGAATTCAGGCAAAACCATAGTCTGGTCGCGGTCGGGACCTGTCGAGATCATGCCGATCTTCGCCCCGGATTCCTTTTCCAGGAAGCGGAGGTAGTCCTGCGCGATCTTCGGCAGCTTGTCGAATTCGGTGATGCCTTCGGTGGATTCCCTCCAACCCTTCAGCTTGGTATAAACACATTCAATCGACTCAATGCCGCGCACGTCGGCGGGCATGGTGTCGATCAGCTTGCCGTCGATCTTGTAGCCGGTGCAGACGGGGATTTCCTCGAACTCATCTAGCACGTCGAGCTTGGTCACTACCAGCCACTCCGTCCCGTTGATCTGGTTCGAATAGCGCAGGAGCGGCAGGTCGAGCCAGCCGCAGCGGCGCGGGCGTCCGGTGACAGCTCCGAATTCCTGTCCCCGAGCGCGCAGCAACTCGCCGGATTCGTCAAAAATTTCTGTCGGAAACGGGCCTTCGCCGACGCGGGTGACGTAGGCCTTGGTGACGCCAATGACGGTGCCGATTCTGGTCGGACCGACGCCTGTTCCGGTAACGGCTCCGCCTGCAGTAGCTGAAGATGATGTCACAAACGGGTACGTTCCGTGGTCGATGTCGAGCATCGTGCCCTGTGCCCCTTCAAACATGACGCTGCCGCCCTGATCGATGGCCTTATTGAGCAACGAGGCCGTGTCGGTCACGAAGGGCGCAACCTGTTCGGCGGCGTGGGCGTACTCATCGTACATCTTGGCTGGGTCAAGGGGTTTGGCGCCGAAGAGCGCATTGGCGATGGTGTTCTTCTCGTGGCAGGCATTCTCGATATGCGTCTTAAGCAGATTGGTGTTGAGCAGATCGACCACGCGGAGGCCGTTGCGGGCCATCTTGTCTTCATACGCGGGGCCGATGCCACGGCTGGTAGTGCCGATCTTCTGGCGTCCGGGCGCACTTTCGGCAGCAAGCTCGATCATGCGGTGGTATTCGAGGATGACTTGGGCGCGGTTGGAGACATAAATCTGGTTGTCGACGTTGACGCCGAGGTCGCGCAGCTTGCCAACTTCCTTGAGGAAGGCCATGGGGTCGAGAACCACGCCGTTTCCGATGACGGCCTTGCAGTCGGGGCGAAGAATGCCGCAGGGAATGAGCTGGAGAATAAACTTCTTGCCGCCGATGATGACCGTGTGTCCGGCGTTGTGTCCGCCAGCGTAGCGGGCCACGACGGAAAAGCGCTCGGAGAGCACATCGACGATCTTGCCTTTACCTTCATCGCCCCACTGGGCGCCGAGAACGACTGCTGTTTTTGCTCGCATCTGTGTCTGCACACCTACCTTGAACTTATGCCTGCTTTTGCACACGTTGCCTCATGCGGGTGGCGTTTCAAAAATGACCAGAAGCTGACGCTTAGAGACGTGTGCCGGGTGGGACCGAATGTCCCGACCTAAACTCTAATGATATACGCTGAGGAACCCGGCACTCAAAATCGAGCCTCGGGTGCCCGGCGGTATGATGACATGCGGCAGATTCGAAAATGTTAGCCTATGGTCGAGGTGAGGATGGTGCGAGGGATAAGAATGGTCTGTACGGCGGTGAGTTTGGCTGGGTTGATGGTTCCGTCGGTGCTTTTGGGGCAAACGGCGGCAAGTCCGGCTCCAGCAGCAACAGCAAATCCGCTGTCGGCAGAGGTCCAGGGAAGGTATGCGCAGGTCAAGGGATTCATTATCAAGTCGGCGGAGGACATGCCTGCGGAAAACTACCCGTTTAAGCCGACACCTGACATCCGGACATTCGCGCGGGTCGTCAATCACGTGACCGAAGCGCAAAATCGCAGCTGCGGCGCGCTGAACGGAGCAGGCGCGACGGCCAAGCCCGCGCCTCCGGAAACAGCGGACAAGGCGACGATCGTAGATGCGTTGAAGGCATCGTTTGCCGAATGCGACAAGGCTTACGGCGCGCTGACCGACGCTACCATGGCGGAGATGGTGCAGGCCGGACCGGCGAAACGCTCACGGTTAGGAATCGCATGGGGGAACGTCTCGCATGACAATGAGCAATACGCGACGCTCGCTTTGTACATGCGCTTGAAGGGAATCGTCCCGCCCAGCAGCGAGAAATAGGCTTTGTTCAGTGCAGTCCCGCAGAAGACAAAAGTTTCGGCGAGCCCTGGTCTCAGTTACCATGCTTGTTAACCGGAGAGCAGTATGGCTTCTGTGACAGAGTTCGCCGCACCATCAGGACCAGGCTCCAATCCCAGCCCGGCCAACTTACCGCAGCTTGAGGGTCTCGATCTCAAGGCTCGCTATTATTCAGAGCGCTGCGGTGGGGACTTCTTCGATGGAGTAGCGATTGGTTGCCGCGTGGTGTTCCTGTTGACGGACATCGCGGGCAGGCGAGCGCAGGCCCACCCGATTGCAGTCGAGGTACAAAAGGTGTTTCGAACGAGGGCGCGGGAGCTCTTCGAGCCGGCAGGCGCCAATGAATCGGAAGGCATCGCGCTCCTGGCGCGCGATGTCAACCGCGCGCTGATCGAGGCGGCCCAGGGCGTGCGGTTCGCCCCTGCCTTTCTGGGTTGCTTCAACCTCACACTTGGCATCCTTACGTATCACAATGCAGGCCGGCTCCTCGCCGTATTTCATGATGCGGAGAGCGTGCGTGTTCTCGAGGCTGGCGGAATTCCGTTAGGGCTCTTTACGCATAGCACCTATGAACCGGCTGTTCTGGCATTCGGTCCACGCGCCAAATTGCTTCTCGTTACCAAGGGGATTACCGAAAACCGGCGGGGATCGGCTACATTTGGCGGCGATCGTGTACGGCAGCTTCTGGAAAATTCCAACACAGATTCGGCGTCCCAGATCTGTGAAGTCGTGCTGCGGGAAGCCTACGAGTTCGGACATCATCCGTGGTCGCGCGCTTACAGTTTGCTGCATCTTCGCAAGCAGCCTTGCAGCGACGATCTGACGGCGGTGGCGCTTGTTCGCCCCGACCAGCCCGTTCGGGATTGCTGAACCAGCCGGATCAGGTGAGTTGAAAGTAACCTCGGTCCGCCCGGATTGCAGGAAGCTCCATTTCAACCGGAGACCTCGTGGAAAGGCAATCGGCGTTCCCTGCATTCTCTTCCCAGCTCAGAAAACCGGCTCCTTCTTCGCTGCGCTCAGCATGACGTTCTTTTAAGATGAAGCCTGACGAAGATGCCTGAACTTCCTGAAGTAGAGACTGTTGCCAATGGGGTGCACCAGCGGGTGCATAGCCAGGTCATTGAATCCGTATGGCTGGGCTCGAAGCCGGAGCCGTTCAAGACGCGCCCCGCAGAAATGGCGGAGGTGCTGACCGGCAGGCGCATCGAACGCGTGTATCGCGTGGGAAAGCACATCGTCTTCGACCTGAGCGGACAAGGCAACGAGGACGGGCCGCAGTGGATTGTTCACCTTGGCATGACGGGGCGGCTCCTCGTTTCGGCGGATTCGGTCCCCGTTCCCGCACATACCCATGCGATTTTGAAGCTTGCCTCCGGGAGCGAACTGCGATTTGTCGATCCCCGGCGCTTCGGCCGTCTGGCAATCCATCGGCGTGCAAACAACGCCGAGCACAGCAATGGCTTCCAAGGTTCAGGACGAGAGCCGTTAACCATTTCTATTGAGGAATTTACGGAACTTTTTCGCGGCCGGAAAACATCTATCAAAGCCGCCTTGTTGAACCAGAAACTGCTGCATGGGGTGGGCAATATCTACGCCGACGAGAGTCTTTTCCGCGCCGGAATCCGGCCTACCCGTATGGCCGGACGCCTGAACCGGGAGCAACTGGGGCGGCTGCACAATGCGCTGCAGGTCATTTTGAAGCATGCCATTGCTTTAGGAGGCTCTTCCGTGTCGGATTACGTGGATGCCGATGGCGTTCGTGGCTTCTTTCAGCTGGAACACCGGGTCTACCTGCGGGGCGGCGAGCCGTGCCTGGTGTGTGGCACTCCGATTCGCAGGACGGTTCTGGGCGGACGCGGAACTCACTATTGCCCTGCCTGTCAGAAATGACGCAGGAGCCGATGCAAAGTCTAAAAATGTATGGATTTATGAAGTTAACCTGCCGCCTCCCTTCCATATTCTGAAGAGTCAATCCTGCAATCTCCCGTAAATCATTGATTACAAACAAATGAAAGTGCGGCATAAGAATTGCTTATGTAATAGTGCCAGCGACGTACGTGGATTCCGGGATTCGAAACGGAACACGAAAAGGACAGGCCTCGGCGAACGTGAGATGGAGTCGAATAAGAGACTCTACCCAGCCGGGGTCATCGCCCGAATGCTATCAGCGGACGGGAATTCAGGGAGGCCAGTGATTGGCCATCATAAGAATGGAAACGGCCGCTCATTTGGAGGCGGCCGTTTCCGTTTTTAGCCGTTGATTTTAAAATTCGTGCATCCTATCTCTTGCCAGACGTATCAATAACGAGTAGTATCGTCTTTGCCTATCGAGCGGCTGATGCCGGAGGGAAAAGTCCCCGGAAAGTTCGCCGCATTTCTCGACAGTCAAGAAATTCAACTGGCGCGTATCACCTTGATGTAGGTTTGTCTTCGTATGGATGAAGCGATGGCATGAGGGTGAAACACCCAAACATAGCGATAGCGAGTTGAAAATTCGAAATATTGGACTCCGTGACACACAGTGCAGGCCAAGGACCCAGTTCCTCCCTCGACAACCTGAATACAGCGCGGGCTGAAACTTGTGCAGGGGTATGAATCAACCGATCTCCCGGTAAACCCGATGAGAAGAAAGTAGCAGCGGCTTTCTGCCGGAGTTTTTCGCTGCAACCAAGTCAACGCACCAGGAAGTGCACGCATGACAACAGAGCAGAACCCGCCCCAGGCACAGCCGCCTTCGGGGCAAGCGCCGCAGGGCCAGCCCCAGGGGCATCGCCGCAGGCGTCGCAGACGGAAGGGCCCCAAGGGCCAGCCGAACTCTCCCCAGGCAAATGGCCAAACGGGCCAGCAAACTCAGCAGCCACAGGGACAAAAACCGAAATACTCCAATCAGAACCGGCCATACCAGAAGAGCGGCAGCAACGGTCAGGGTGGAGGACGGCGCAAGAACAAGCCGCGCAAGCAGCAGGTTTTCGTCGGCCCGATGGACCACAGCTACCGTATCGCGAATGGCAATATAGCGGATGGGCCGCCTTCCACGATTGAATACCGGAACGGCAACGGTCATCCGAATGGCTTTCATCCGGTAGAATCCGTTGTCGAAACGCCTCCGGCACCCGTGCGCGAAGACGCGCCGACACGAATCTTCTGCTTCATCGACGATCTGTTCTTCCTGGCCAAGATTCAGGAAACGGCTCGCAAACTGGGCGTGAAGGTCGGGTTCGTGAAAGCGGACAAGGATATTGTTGCCCGGCTCGCCGACGCGCCCGAAGGTGCAAAGCCTTCGTTGATCGTCTTCGATCTGAACAATGTGAATGCCAAGCCGCTGACATTGATTCCGCGCATCAAGTCGAAGCTCAAGCGTGGAACTTCGGTGATTGGATTTCTCTCGCATCTGCAGGGCGACCTGAAGGTGAAGGCGCTGGAAGCGGGATGCGACATGGTGATGCCGCGTTCAGCATTCTCACAGAATCTGCCCAACCTGCTGCGCCGTCATGGTCTGGAAGAAGAGCTGGAAGCTGCCGAAGCGTAATAAGAATCATTCACGAATGCAAAGACTCGTTATCGCGCGGGTCTTTGCGTTTGGCTCTCCCTGAGAGTTCGACTCCTCCATGCTTCAGCGATCTCGGCTGTGATCTCATCCAAGGGTCGCGAGGACTCCACCTCAACCTGATAGCGACAAAAGGCGTGCGTTCCCATGTGATACCGCGCTTCGCCGATCGCGCGGTCATGGCGTAACTTCTCTCTGCGTTCAAGTTCTTCGATGGACGCGTGAATGCCCACCCAGAAAACATCGAAACCCTTCAATAGTTTCGCGAGATCGTCAGCCCACTTCTGCTCTTCGACAATATGCTCCACCAGCAGGTCGATACCGGCACTTGCCATCGCTGGTATCGAACGATGAAAACCGTCAAAAAACTTCTGGCGGCCGGCGATACGAGCCGCAGGTTTCATGGGACGAAAGCCGCCATCTGCCAACTGATCCGAGGAGTAGTAGCAAAACTCCGCATCCAGTTTGGGTCGCAACGCTTTCGCTATAGTTGATTTCCCCGCACTCGACGTTCCATTCAAGAAGATGATTCGCCCGTTCATTCTTCCCACCATCGCACATGCTCGTACTTCGACACTAAGAACGTCAATATTGAGTCATTCGCTCCGTGGATTTCAAACCGGCCAACTACCTGAAAACCACGTCGCGCAAAGTTCAGGTAACTGGAGTACAATTCCTGCTCGTATCGCGTGGCGGGTTGATCGGGCTCCCTTGCAATGGCCATCGATGCCTTGCTGCTGAGCTGGCCAATTCAGGTCCCGTGGGTCCGGCGCGCAATCTCACTTGCGAGGTCCCTATGCGTAACGCACAAAGACTGCTCCTGCCGTTTATGAGCATCGCACTGCTAGTGGCTGTTACAGGGTGCCAGCGTCATTCTCATTCCGAGACGTACTACCTGATCTCCAACAACCTGAAACTCTCGTACTGGCAGACGGCGGCGGAGGGGTTCAATAAAGCCGCGGCAGAATATCATGTGCAGGCGAAGGTTGTGGGACCTGACACCTATGACGCGCAGGCTGAGCTGACGGAGTTGCAGCGTGCCATCGCCGCCAAGCCTGCGGGGATACTCATCTCAGTCGCGGATGCGACGATGTTTCAATCCGAGATCAACGCCGGGATCGACGCAGGAATTCCAATCATCACGATGGACTCGGACGCTCCGCACAGCCATCGGTTGTTTTTCATCGGCACCAACAATCTGCAGGCGGGACGCCTGGGAGGGCAGCGACTGGCCAACAAGCTCCCCGGCGGCAGAGGAAACATCGTGTTTTTCTCGATGCCGGGCCAGCCCAATCTCGATGAGCGCTTCAAGGGATATCAGGAGGTCTTTGCCGATCATCCCGGAATCAAGACTGTCGAGGTGGTGGACATTAAGGGCGAATCGACCGCTGCCTTCGACAAGACGCAGCAATACATGACCCAGACAGGCGACAAGAAAATTGACGCCTTTGTCTGCCTGGAGGCCTCAGCGGGAAAAGAAGTCGCTTCCGTTTTGAAAAACAACAAGTCGCAGGATCGCCTGCTGATAGCCATGGATGTCGATCCGGATACGCTGAACCTGATCCGGAGCGGAGTCATCGACGCGACGATTGCGCAAAAGCCCTACACGATGGGATACATCGGATTGAAAGCCCTCGATCAGGTTTTTCACGATGACCTGAAGAGCTTTCGCAGCGACTATAGCGTCGATACCTTTTCGCCATTCCCTGTTTTTATCGATACCGGAACGGCGGTCGTAGATAAAGTCAACGTCGACATATTCGGCAACTCAGCTGCGGCAGCGCAGAAATAAGAGCATCCTCTCCTAGCCCGGAGGCCAGTGCATCTGCCGTCCACCGAGCAGGTGCACGTGCAGGTGAGACACTGTCTGCCCGCCGTCCGGTCCCGTGTTGATGACCGTTCGATAGCCCGCGCTCAGGTTGTGTTCGGTGGCGAGTTTCCTGGCAACCGCGTGCAGGTGGCCAAGCACGGCAGTATCGCCCGCATCGGCTTCAGCGAGCGAAGGGATATGTTTCTTCGGAACGATCAACAGATGCACGGGCGCCTTCGGATCGATATCGGCGAAGGCATACGTCTGATCGTCTTCGTAAGCCTTCGCCGATGGGATCGTTCCAGCGATGATTTTGCAGAAGATGCAATCCATGGCGTCAGGATAACGCAGAGTTCCCTCCTAAGAACGCCACGGAGGATGAGAAAAACCTGTATTCTCGCGGCTTCCGCTAAAATGAATACAACGAGTCTATTTGCATGCCATCTTTTCCACGATATGCTTTCCGGTTTTCCGCGGCATGGGCGCTTGCGCTTGCCGCACTGATCGCACTCCCGGCCCTGGGTCAGTTTTCAAATTCCGCAGCCGCACCCGGTACTCCAGTGCATAATGCCAAAGCTCTGCGTCCGCCCGCCGGAGCACGCGTCGCTATCTTCGAATTTGAAGACATGGAGTGTCCCGATTGCGCGCGCGCAAATCCGCTGCTGAAAGAAGCTGCGGCGAAATACGGCATTCCGTGGGTACGGCATGATTTTCCTCTGCCCTTCCATACATGGAGTTTCGATGCAGCGGTAGCGGCGCGATGGTTCGATACCAAGTCGAAGAAGCTGGGCGACGATTTCCGCGATGCCGTCTTCGCGAACCAGACGAGCATCACAACGCAGGACCAAATGCACGCCTTCGCACAGAAATTTGCCGAAGACCATAAATTGGCTTTCCCCTTTGTTGTCGATCCGCAAGGCAAGTTGGCCGCTGCGGTAAAGGCAGACTACGATCTGGGACAGAGCATCGGGATTCAGCACACACCAACCATCTGGATTGTGACTAACAAGACGAGCGGCACACCTTTTGTTGAAGTCCTGGATCGTACACGGCTGTATGAGCTGATCGATCTGGCTCTGGCGGAGACGAAGGCTGAACCGGCAGCGCATCACGCCAGCGGGGAATAGCTGGAATTTTCATAGAAGTAGTGATTTAGTTTGAGGGGAGTTCGATCGTGCCGCTATACGAATACCGGTGCAAAGCCTGCGGGCATCAGTTTGAGAAGATTCAGAGCTTCAGCGCTCCGGAAGAGAAAGTATGCCCGGTGTGCGGCGGCGAAGTGGAGAAGCTTTTGTCCGCGCCTGCTGTGCAGTTCAAGGGCTCAGGATGGTATGTAACCGACTACGCGGCTAAAGGCGCGAACAAGCCTGCCGCATCGAGCTCAAGCGATGGCAACGCCAGCAAAACTGAGAGTAAGCCTGCCGCGTCTACGGAGAGCAGCGCTCCCGCATCTACGCCTGCTCCGGCGAAGAGCGAGTAGGACAGATAACCAACCCGCGAAGTCGAATGAAGCTCTGCCCCAAATGTAACCGCTGTTGTTACGTGTACTGGGCGCGAAATGTCGATGCACTGCCTTCATGCGGAAGTGGTCGCACGAAGGCAGTACATCGGACTAAATCTTGCACAGAAAAGTTACGGACCGGTCTTATCGAGAAAGCCCGCGACAGCTTCAATCGTAAGCTGCGGTTTGCAGTCCAGCACAACATGACCGCATCCGGGAATGAGCGCCAACTGGCCTTGCGGCAGCAGGCGGTAAATCTCGACCATTTTTTCCGTTCGATTGTATGGATCCCGGTCACCGGCAATAAGAAGCGTAGGAGTCTGGATCGAACGGATCTGTTGATCGGTGACTAGTACCGGGCCGCCTTCCATCTTTGTCAGCTGTGTCACGAATTCTTCCCAGCGCTCGGGCGCTGGCATCAGCTTTTTCCTGTCGGCAACGAACTGAGGACTGTTTTTCTCTACATCGGATGGTTGAAATTTCCGGAACTCCACAATCGCTTCTTCTGTCCAATCCTGATGTCCTCTGGGGCCGCCGATCGCAACCAATCGCCGCAGCATTTCCGGATGCTCGCTGGCTAGCAGGTACGAGGTGATCGCCCCATCGCTGAAGCCTAATAGATCAATCTTTTCGCTTGTCTCATGACGAATGACCGCCAGCGCATCGCTGGCGAAAAGCGTATAGGAAAAAGGCTGCGTCCCGATCTCTGACTTGCCATGCCCGCGCGTCGCAATGGCGATCACTCTGCGATGCCGGCTTGTCTCCTGGATCAGATCCCCGAACTCCTCAATGTATCCGTACAGGCCGCCATGCAGCAGCACCAGAGGCGTGCCGCCGCTCCCATAGGTTTCGTAATAAATGCGGGCGTCGGCCACTTGCAGGTAATGGCCCGCGGACGGATTCGCTCCATAAGGTAGAGGCTTTTCCTGTGCCTGCAGGAAACAAGGCAAGAATGCAATGGCGAAAAGAAGACGACGGCAGGCAGTGCGGTATGGTTCTATGTCAGGTCCTCGTAAAAGATGCGTGCGATGCATGGCACGCCATCATCTCCGGACGGATGGGCTGGGTTCACTGGAGGGATCGGGCTTTATGCGGATACGCGGCGGCCTTCACCCACCGGTAAGGGACACCCGCGTCAATCACTGCACCGGAAACGCACCCGACTTACGTCAGGCCCCTGCTCCCAATGCTGCCCGAATTGATTATCAAGAGAGTAGCCGAGGGCTCAATTGGCGTCAAGATTCAGCTTCGTGAAAATTGTTCGAACTACGCAGTATTGCCATATACGCGCGAGCGAAAGTATTTATTGCAACGAAGAATTGCCATCCTGAGCTGAGGCGAAGGATCTGTTTTTCTTTTCGGTGAGCGAAAATGTGGGCGGACCCCAACAAAAAGCAGACACTTCGACTACGTATGGCGCTAAAAACGCGCCATACTCCGCTCAGGACGACAACCAGGATGTTCTATATGTCGATGCGATCTAGTGCTTTACGGCAGTCGCCGAAATTTCGATCTTCGCTCCGCCGATCAATCCCGCAACCTGCACCGTTGCTCTCGCTGGCTTCGGATTTGGCATGAGCTTGATGTAGACCTTATTCATGGCTTCGACATCGTTCAGATCGGTAACGTAGACCGTTACAGCCACGATATCCGTCATCTTGAAGCCGGCTTTCTTCACCACTTTTTCTACGGCAGCGATGGCGTTCGTGGTCTGAAGAGTAATATCCGTCCCCGTGACTTTGCCCTGATCATCCGGTCCCTGCTGCCCCGCGACGTAGAGAGTTTTGCCAGCTACATACCCTTCACTGAAGGGCATGCCATCCGTATAGCTGATTGCCTGATGCTGAGCGAAGGCGCTCCCCGAAGTGCACAATGCGAGCAGCCCGGCAAGCCAGAGACCGCGTTTCACCGTCTGCGAATATTTTTCCTTCATGCTTGATCTCCTGTGTTTGGATACGAGGATTCTCTCATCCCGTTTTGTTTTCCAGCTCAACACAACTGCTTTACAGGTTCATTTTTTTGAAAATCGAATTGGGTATCGAACGAATGATCAGCATGATCAACGCCCATACTGGCGGCACATAAGCTACATCTTTGCGCTTATCAATTGCTTTCAGAATGCCCTTCCCCACGACTGCGGGATGAGCGAAGAGCGCGTTCTGCGGAAGGTGCGCGGTCATCGGCGTAGCTACGAATCCCGGCTTGATGGTCAGCACGTGCGCGCCGCTTCTGTCGATGCGATTGCGCACGCCGTCGAGGAAAATATTCAGCGCGCCCTTCGATGCTCCGTAGACGTAATTGCTCTTGCGCCCCCGGTCTCCGGCTACGGAAGAAATAACGGCGAGCGTTCCCTGCTGCGTCGTTTCGAAATAATTCGCCAGCCAGGTGATCAGCGAGACGGCGGAGAGAAAGTTCGTTCGCAGAATGGCTTCCGTTGCCGCGTAATCTGCCTGCGCTTTTTCCTGATCTCCGAGCACACCGTGCGCAAGCAGAGCCAGATCGATCGTTTCGAGCTTTTCCGCCGCTTCGGCGAGCATCGCCGCGTGCGCGGCAGTGTCGTCAAGGTCCATGACATTCACAAAGACCGCAGCTGCCCCGCGTGTCAGAAGATCGCTGGCCACCGCCGTCAGCTTTCCAGTGTTGCGCGCCACCAGATAGAAGCGGGCGCCCTGCTCAGCCAGTGGGCGCATGACTCCACTGGCGATGGCGGAAGTCGCGCCCAGCACCAGAATGCGGGCAGGAAGATGCTTGCGCGCACTAGCCACGGGCCGTGACCCTTTGCCAGAATGCCGAGTCGAAGGCGGGATCGATGTATCGCGCGAACGCCTGCCATTGCGGGTAGAAGGACTGAAACTGCTCTGCGGTCATGCGCGCATCCTTGGCCGGATACATGCGGCCTCCATGTTCCTGGGTGATGCGTGCGAGCCGGTCGAGCAGGTCGAAACTTACTTCTGCTCGGATCGGGAAATCAAGGGCGAGCGTGATTCCCGGCGCGGGAAAGGAAAGCATTCCCGGCGATGGTACATCGCCAAAAACTTTCATCACTGCGAGAAACGAAGCGAGGCCGGATGCGGTGATGGCCTTCTGTATCTTGATGATGCCCATCTGCCGGTCCGCTTCCCACGGAAGCACGCACTGGAACTGAGGCAGGCCGCTCTTGCCGTACATCCGGTTCCATTGGAGGAGGCTGTCGAGCGGATAGAAGAACGGCTCGTAATCGACGAGTCCTGTCTTCTCTTTGCTGAATTGCTTGTTGTAGTAAAGCGTATTGAAGAGTCTGACCGAGAAGCGATTCAGCGCGAATTCAGGAAGGTCAATGGGCAGCGTGAGCCAAGGTTCGTTGCTGCGCTGGAGCGGTACGGGCTGTTCGCTGTGGTCGCCCTGCATGAAGATGCCCCGGGCAAAGTTGTTGCCCGTCGCTACGCAGTCGATCCATGCGACGGTATATTCCGCATGAGCGCTGGCCTTGGATATCTCGACAAACTCATCGATGCCGACAAATTTGGTTCCCTTGTATTGGATTTTGCGGGAGACGATAGGCCGCAGATGCACTTCAGCCCAGCTGATCAGCCCGGTCAACCCCATACCACCTACCGTTGCCGAAAACCAGTCGGCATTCTCTGTCGGACTGCACTCGAAGCGAGCGCCGTCGGAGCGGACAAGCTCGAAGCGGGGCACATGGCAGCCGAAGGTTCCCGCAACATGATGGTTCTTGCCGTGAATGTCGTTGGCAATTGCCCCACCGACGGTTACATATTTCGTTCCAGGCGTGACCGGAAGAAAAAAGCCGCGTGGCACAGCGAAGTCCAGAATCTCCGCCAGCGTGACTCCGGCTTCGCAGCGCAACACGCCGGTTTCCGGATCGAAGTGCAGCAGGCGGTCCATGCCGCGCGTTTTGAGCAGCGTGCCGTGCTCCAGCAGGCAGACATCGCCATAGCTGCG
>JAATFH010000538.1 GCA_015655315.1 Terriglobales bacterium | reverse complement strand
CCACGCTTACCAAGTGGTATGAATAGCATGGCCGACACTAAATCTTGGCCGGCGGACAGAAGGAGGGCATGGGCGACGCGCAGCACACGCTGCTCCTGAATGACGAGCACGTGAACGCCGCCGCCAACGACACTCTCGACAAGCTGGGCATCGCCAAGAACTCGCGCGAAGAAAAAATCCGCGCCCGCGACGCGAAGCTCAAGCAGGACGCCGAAAACGCGCAGATGGCGAAACTCTACCGCGAACACATCCTCGGTGAAAAGCCAGTCGAAGGGTTGGTCTCCATCCACTCCATCGCTCCAGCCAAGCCGGTTCCCGCAACCGAAGAACCCGTAATGGGGGACTAGCCGTCCAGGCACACGCGCTTCGCTCAAAAGCAAAAAAGCCCGGCCAAGCGCCGGGCTTTTTCATTTCCACACCTTTAACTTGTCATTCTGAGCGTAGCGAAGAATCTGCTTTCCGCATCGGGCCACAAATATCGGGTGCCCCATCCTTTCGCGGTTCTTGCGAAAGGGTGGGAGAGCAATAACCCAAACTCAGGAGGACTCACCATAAACGGGAATGGTCTCGTCCAGAATCTTCACCGCACCCTGTTCCCCAGAACTATAAAATCGAGCACTACTCCAAGCCCATTCCTCAGCAGACAAAACCAGCCCACGCTTCACCGGATTCTCGTGCATATAGACCAACTTCTCCGTAACTTTCTCCTGAGTGAAAGCGGTGAAGTCATAAAAGCGCCGCTGCCACATCTGCCCGCGAATGACATCGTGAACCTTTCTCGCCGTACGCTGCTTCACAACCTGGAGAACCGTGGAAAGAGTTCCGATTTGCGGCTCGCCCAGAAGCAGATGAACATGCTCGGGCATGACGACATATCCAGTCACTCGAAACAGATATCTAAGTCGAACTTCTTCGAATATCTCTAGAAAGATGTTCCGTGTTTCCGCTGAATCCAGAAATGGAAGCCGATGATAGCAGCTGAAGGTGATGAAATGAACATCGCCTCCGCCGTAGTATCGAGTGAGCCCTCTTGGCATGATGGAATTTGTCCATCTTTTCACCGAAGACAGATTGGTAAAAAGATTACCGAAGAGTAGTGGTCTCCCACCCTTTCGCAAAAAGAGCGAAAGGATGGGGCACCCGGCATATTTGAAGAATCTGCGTCGTTGTCAAAGTCTCTCTTCTAGCTTCGCTAAAAAATAAGATGAAAAAACCTCTCCTTGATCGCTATGCAGTCAGCATGATTAGAAGAATAGGAAGTATCTTACAGAAACACGGGATCAAGCATCATAACCGGGGCCGCCGGGCGCCCCGCACTCCTTCCAAAGTTTCTCCCAGTTCCAGATCCCATCGGCTACTTCGTACGGCAACGGGAATCCAAGCTGATGCGTGAGCATCAGCACCTGCCCGCGATGGTGGGCCTCGTGAGCAAGCATGTAGCACAGCATCTCCACACCGACCGGAAACGAAGGAGCCCAGCCGTCCCTGCGAAACATCTCGATGCGGCCATTGTCTGCGAGCGCTTCCGAGAGCATCTCCACGCAACGAGAGGCGCTCTCGGCCAATCCAGTGCGGGCCTGCTCAGGCGTGCACTGTGCGCGGTTGAGCTGTAGAGGAACCTTCAGGTGCGGAGCCGTAAGCCTGACCCACTTGCAGCGGACATTGTGCACATGCGTAAAGATCGCCGCAATCGTGCGGACCTTGCCGGGCGGTTTGGCTTTCCATGCAGCAGGGTCAAGATGCTCGATAAGCATCTGGTTCATGCGATCATTCGCGGCAAAGATCCGGACTGCGGCCGGCCCGAGCTGCGTGTGAACCTTGTGTGAGCGCGTGGTCACGGCTCCCTGCCCCTTGACCTGAGTGAACCCGTCGTAAGACCTATCCTACCTCCGGGTCATCCACCTCCACCGAAATTTCACGCCTGTTGTTTTCACACCGTGATAGCTTCTGTTCATGTCCATTTCAGAACAACTCCGCGCAGCCATGGCGGACACGAACGGTCTTTTCAACGCAGAAGTGTTCGGCAAGCATAACTTCGATGCTCTCGATGACATCTATACCTCGGATGCCCGCATCCTTCCACCCGGAGCGCCGACAATCGCAGGCCGAAAGGCGATCAAAGAGTTCTGGTCGAACATGATTCAAGCGACCGGCGCCAAAGCCGCCGTGCTGGAATCCGTCGATGCAATGCTCGCCGGCGATGGCGTTGTCGAGATCGGGCGCGCCACTCTCACCATTCAGGACGCAGCCCAGATCGAAGTGAAGTATGTCGTCTACTGGAAGCAGGAAGATGGCCGCTGGAAGTGGCACGTCGACATCTGGAACACCAACGCCTGATTCCTTCCGAACGCTCGGAACAGCGGCTCAGCCCATCGCCTCCTTCGTTCCCCACTGCACCAGAAGCCTGTTCATGGGATACGAAGTGAAGAACCCGATCACCATGCCAACCTGCATCATAAACCAGTAGAGCGGCTGCGTCGGCTCCAGGTGCGGCTGCGGGAACAGGACGAAGTAGGTAAGCGCCATCCAGCCGAACAAGCCGACCTCGAAAGCGAGGATGGACAGCGTATCGGCCTTGAGCGCCGCAATCAGAGCCTGTCCGGGCGACAGATTGCGCATCGGCTTGATGGTGAAATATTGAAACGCGATGCCGAGCAGCCACGCCAGGAACAGGTCCAAGGCAAACGACGCATAAAGACGCGAGCCGAAAAGAGTCAGGCCC
This sequence comes from Terriglobales bacterium, assembly GCA_015655315.1. Lineage (GTDB taxonomy): Bacteria > Acidobacteriota > Terriglobia > Terriglobales > Acidobacteriaceae > Alloacidobacterium. The sequence goes on along the minus strand of JAATFH010000538.1, from coordinate 2,497 downwards.
AAGCCGAAGATGGAAAACTCCGCAACAATATCGCCGAGCGTGCAGCCAGCCCCGCAGTGGCTGGTCGCAACAGCAACCTGTTGCCATGTCGGATCGCGGTTCTCCGCGCCATGCGCCATCGCGCTGTGCTTCATGCCTCGCATGGTGTCGCGGCTGGATTTTCTTCCAATGCGAAAGTAAGCCCACACGGCAAAGATGCTGAAGTAGAGCGCGGTGATCGGCCAGACCAGGCTCATGATCCACATCTTCTGCGGATGCCGGATTTCATCCACGACGATCACGAGCGCAGAGGCAAAAGCGAGAATCAGGGATATCCAGGCAAGGTCCGCCAGCATTGGAACCTCCATGCTCCATGTATGTTTCGGAAGCCGGTGCAGCTACAAGACTCTTACCATAATCCCGGTCAGATCATTCGCTCTTTCTCTCCTGCAAGGCAGAGACGGTTCCGGGAGATGCGAGAGCTGCAGCGTCAGTTCGCGTAACATGCGGCTACAATCCAATCGCAGCTTCGCGTAAACTGGAAGTGCTGGAGAGGTGGCCGAGTGGTTGATGGCTCCGGTCTTGAAAACCGGCGTACCCGAAAGGGTACCGGGGGTTCGAATCCCTCCCTCTCCGCCAGCATTTGTTCCTGCCAACCGACACCCCTCGAAAATTCAGAACGCTATCTCCAGCGGAAGATGCGCAGCGCTATCAGAAACGGTACTGCCAGCCACGCGAGCAGTATCGCTATGGGAGCCATCAGTTGCACCAGGTTCATGCCTTGTAACATGTTTCCCCGCAGCGCATCGATGGCGGCTGTGAGCGGAAGCGCGCGCACTACCGGTTGAATGACTGCCGGAAAGCGTGTCGCTGAAAAGAAGACTCCTGACAGAATCCACATGGGCAGCATGACCAGATTCATCAATCCCGAAGCGGCTTCCATCGTCTTTGCGCGCGAAGCCACCAGCAGTCCCAGCGCGGAGAATGACAATGACGTCAGCACGCAGAGAAACGCCAGCTGCCAGAGCGATCCGCGAAACGGCACTCCGAAGACCAGCCGCGCAAAGGCTAAAAACGCTACGACCTCGATCACCAGCATCACCAGACGCGACAGCAGGAACGACGCCAGATATTGCCAGCGCGGCATCGGCGAGGCGACCAGCCGCTTGAGCAGCTTCTTCTGTCTGGCCTCGACGATGGAAAAGCCCAATCCCCATATCGCCGAACCCATCAGGTTCATGCCCAGCAGGCCCGGCACCACAAAGTCGATATAGCGCGCACCGGTCTCATGCACAAGCTGGTTCCTGGCGTGGACGGCTTCGTGCTGCCCGGAGGCAGCCTGAACCGCGCGGTCGGCTATGAGGCGCGCCGTTCGCGCATCGGGATTGGTGTCGTCATACTTGTACGCCACTCCGTCCGGCGTCTGGATCGCGAGCAGCAGTATGGTTCCGGTTGCCAGCTCATGCGTGCCTTCAGCTTCATCCATCGTCTTCGCCGTAAGACCCTTGTCCGCGGCCAGCGCCCGCGTCAATTGGGTCGTCGTTGCGCCGACTTGCAGCACATCCGCAGGCCGGTTGCGGAAAGCAATCCCCAGCCCCACGGCCAGCAGAATGGGGAAGATGAAGATCCAGAAGATCGCCTCCGGCTCGCGCAGAAAGAGCCTGAAGCGAATCATCGTCAGTTGGTAGAGGCTGCTCAGCTCCAGCTTATTCATCGCGCAGATTCCTTCCCGTCAGACCCACGAACACATCTTCGAGTGTCGCCGAATGCGTCCGGAAGTCGCTCAGATGCAAGCCCTGGCTGGTGAGCGATTGAAAGATGAGAGGCACGGTTGTATGCAGGTCGCGTACGGTGAGCTGGTGTAGACCCGCATCGACGCGATGCGATTGCACGCCTGCAATGGCTGTCAACAAAGCGGGATCGACCACATCGCGTCCGTTCTCAAGCCCGGTGATGACAAATTCGACGATATGCTCGCCGCCGATGGAAGAGATCAGCTGCTGCGGAGTTCCGAGCGCGATGATTTTTCCGTGATCCATAATGGCGATGCGGTCGCAGAGCCGTTCGGCCTCGTCCATGTAGTGCGTGGTCAGGATGATGGTGCGCCCGGCGAGTTTCAGCTGGTCCACCAGATCCCACAGGTGCCGCCGCGCCTGCGGGTCGAGCCCCGTCGTCGGCTCGTCGAGAAACAGCATTTCAGGATCGCCCACCAGCGCGCACGCCATCGACAGCCGCTGCTTCTGTCCGCCCGAGAGTCCACCCACGCGCGAGTGGCGCTTTTCTTCGAGCTGCGCTGTCCGGATCGACTCATCGACCGAAATCCCGCGTCGAAAGAAGCTGCGGAAGAGCCGCAGCGTCTCGTCCACCGTCAGCTTGTCAGGAAACTGCGACTCCTGCAGCTGAATCCCGATGCGCTGGCGCAGCTCATTGGCTGAACTGGCCCAGCTCATCCCCAACAGCTCAATCGTTCCTGAGTCAGCGGGCGTCAAGCCCTCGCACATCTCCATTGTCGTCGTCT
>JAATFH010000264.1 GCA_015655315.1 Terriglobales bacterium | reverse complement strand
TAAGCGTGACGCGGACTGCCACCGACCAGGAGCTGAAGACTGCGTACCGCAAACTCGCGATGCAGTATCACCCAGATCGCAATCCCGACAACGCCGAGGCCGAGGAGAAGTTCAAGGAGTGCAGCGAGGCGTATCAGGTCCTGAGCGATCCGCAGAAGCGCGCGGCCTATGACCGGTACGGCCATGCGGGCGTGAGCGGAGTAGGCGGGAGCAACGGCGATCCGTTTTCCGGCATGGGCGATATCGGCGACATCTTCGGAGATTTCTTTGGCGAGATGTTCAACATGGGCGGCAACTCCGGCCGCCGTCCTTCGCGCGCGCAGCGCGGGCGCGATATTCGATTCGATCATGTGATTGAGTTTGAGGACGCCGTCTTTGGCAAAGAAGTGCAGATTACGATTAAACGCGCAGAGGCCTGCACCACGTGCCAGGGTTCCGGTACAGCGAGCGGGCGCGGTCCTTCGATCTGCACGCAATGCCAGGGACGCGGACAGGTTCGCTACCAGCAGGGATTTTTCTCGATTGCGCGGACATGCAATGTGTGCGGCGGCACGGGTAGCGTAGTGACCGATCCATGCTCGACGTGCCGTGGCGATGGACGCATGGAGAAGCAGCACACGCTGCATGTAAAGATTCCCGCAGGTGTTGAAGAGGGTACGCGCATCCGTTACCAGGGTGAAGGTGATGCCGGGCGCTTTGGCGGGCCTTCGGGCGATTTGTACATTGTTCTTTCGATCAAGCCGCACGCTTTTTTCGAGCGCGATGGCAACGACCTGCATTGCGTGATCCCGATTTAGTTTTCCCAGGCGGCGTTGGGAGATGAGATTTCGATTCCGACGATGGAAGGCGATACGAAGCTGAAGATCGCCGAGGGAACGCAGAGCGGCAAGGAGTTTCGTCTGCGCGGAAAGGGTGTTCCTTACCTGAACGAGCATGGACGTGGCGATATGGTGGTGCAGGTTGCGGTGCAGACGCCGAAGAAGTTGAGCAAGGTGCAGAAGGAACTGTTGCGGCAGCTGGGTGAGTCACTCACGGTTGAGAACACTCCTACTTCCCGGAGTTTGTTTTCCAAAGTGAAAGAGATGTTTAACTAGAACAACTTGATTGTCATTCTGAGCGGCGTATGACGCGTTTTTTGCGTCATACGCAGTCGAAGGATCCGCTTTTTCCCGTATCCGCTCACATTCTGCTGACCGAAAAGAAAAACAGATCCTTCGCCTCGGCTCAGGATGACAAGCCTTTGTTGAAATAAATACTTTCGCTTGCGTTTATATGTCGATACCACCTAATACCCCTGAAGAAGTCATGTTCAGGTTGATGGTTCTTACCTCGGCGGCTAAAGGCGTGTTGACTTGTGCGAGGGCTGAAGCCCTCGCCTGCCTGATCCAAATCTTTTCTCAAATTTTTGCTCCATGCGGATCGGTGCCGGCCGATGCGAAAAAGCAGATCCTTCGCTGCGCTCAGGATGACACTCAGCTCAGGCTGGCAATTTTCTAAGGGTGCCTGCAATTACTCCAGCAATGCAGCCACGACTGCTGTTGCTGTGATGGCCGCAGTTTCTGCGCGGAGGATGCGCGGTCCCAGACTTACAGATCTCCAGCCCTCTTCCCCGAAGAGGGCTTCTTCGTCGGCTGTCCATCCACCTTCCGGTCCGACGGCCAGATGGATGGACGGCATTTCCTCTCCGGCCTTCTTTATCGCTTCCTCGACGGCGTGACGCAGCGAGGTTGAGCGCTCCTGCTCGGCGGGCAGGATGCGAGTGGCCTCGCTACTCTGGCGCGCGGCTGTTTTCAGCGGGAGCACGTCTTCAATGACCGGGATATCGGAGCGGCGCGATTGCTGCGCGGATTCGCGGGCGATGCGGCGCCAGCGCTCCACGCGATTTTGCGCCGATTGCGCGAGATGTTTTTCGCTGCGGCGCGCGATGATGGGGAGGATACGCTCGACTCCCAGCTCCGTTCCTTTTTCGATCGCCCATTCGAGACGATCGAATTTGAAAATGGAAAGCAGCAGGGTGATGGGCAGAGCAGGATCGGACTCTACTTCGCCGATGAGGTTGAAGCGGACGGCGTCGCCGAAGATGCCGGCGATGACGCCGTGCCAGACTCGATCTCCGGCGACGATGTCGTACTCGGTTCCGGGCTGCGCGCGGAGCACGCGGATGAGGTGCGAAGCCTGCTCGCCGGTAAGCGATGCGGTGTGCTCGTCCCAACTATCGGCAATCCATCTACGTCTGGTCATGGGGGCGCGTCGTCAGAATTTTATTGTCGCAGAAAAGTGAAATGCCGCAGAAACACTAAGGGGGACGCTATTGGCGTCCCCCTTTGGTGTTGCCTGGTTGCTTGCTTACTTCTTCTTTGCTGCCTTCTTGGTTGCCTTCTTCGCTGGCTTCTTTGCTGCTTTCTTGGTTGCCATAATTTTCTATTCTCCCTATTCGTGTACTGCAACAACAAATGCTGCAGTTAACGAATGTATAGAGTTCCTAAAAAAGAGTGTCAAGAAAAAAATGACAAACTTTGCGATTGACTGTTTCGTTCGGGATCGAAGTCATGACGAAAGTGATGGCGAAAACTTAAAACGCATGCGCGTGTTTCAGCAGCATGAGAGCGATTCCGGAGAAGATATCGTGCCATGCATGCGCCATGATTCCAGGGCGAAGACTGCCGCGCGTGATTGTGAGCAGGCAGAAAAGAACACCGAATATGGTGATGGCAATCATGCCGCTCGCGCCCTCGTATCCGTGCGCGATGCCGAAGAGAAGAGAGGAGACGATAGCTCCGAACCACAGGCTGCGGCCTGCGCGCGAGAACTGCTGCAGCAGATAACCGCGGAAGGTAAGCTCCTCGCAAATACCGGCGGAGATGCTGAGTAGTATCCATAACAGCAGCTCCAATGCATTTTGTGGAGCCAGCTGCGCGAGAGCTTTCTGCGGCGTCGGGAGATGCGCGAGCTTGAGCAGGATGCCGATGGCCATAAGGATCATGACCGACGCAATCCAAAAGCCGGCAGCGAAGATAATGTCGTCTCTCCAGTCGCGCAAGGTAGAGCGACGCGCGCCGAGAAGCTGGCGAAGAGGAGTTCCGCGCATGCGGATGCCCCAGAGGACGAGCGCGGCGAGAATCCATTCCCAGGCAAGCGTGACGAGGTATTGCCGAATATGATGCTGGCTGAGTGCTTGATGTGCGGGCTTGAGGCTGCCGAGCAATGAAAAGGCGAGAAGCGGCGCGATGAGCAGAACGGTGTGCCACCACGGCGCGATGGCATGCGATGTTGTATGTTCGCCGATTTGTGTGGTGTTTTGTTCACGCATTGCCTGAAGTCCTTCGATTGATTGTTACATCTCCGGCTTGATATCTTCGTGTGTTTGCCGTCTAACTAAGTGTGGAGTGTGGTTATGGAAGAGATTGTGATTGTCTCAGGCGTGCGCACGCCGGTTGGGAAGTTTCAGGGAACGTTGTCCGACTTTTCTGCGACGCAGCTGGGTGCGATAGCGGTGCGCGAGGCGGTGAAGCGCGCGGGTATCGATGCGGCTACGGTCGATGAGTGCATCATGGGCAACGTTGTGTCGGCTGGGCTGGGGCAGAATCCGGCGCGTCAGGCGGCGCTGCATGGAGGGTTGTCGCCTGCGGTGGGTGCGATGACGATCAATAAAGTCTGCGGCTCAGGATTGAAGGCGGTGGCGCTGGCGGCGCAGGCGATCCAGACAGGGAACGCGGAGATTGTGGTTGCGGGTGGGATGGAGTCGATGACGAATGCGCCGTATCTGCTGCCGAATGCGCGCAGCGGTTTTCGCATGGGGAATGCGACGGCGGTCGATTCAATGGTGAACGACGGGCTTTGGGATTCGTTCAACAACTACCACATGGGACAGACGGCGGAGAACGTTGCGGAGAAGTATAAGATCACGCGCGAAGAGCAGGATGCGTATGCGCTGAACTCGCATCGCAAGGCGGCGGAGGCGTGGAAGGAGTGCCGCTTCAAGTCGCAGGTGGTTCCGGTGGAGATTCCGGCAAAGAAGAGAGGGCAGGCTTCGACGCTGTTTGAGCGGGACGAGTCGATTCGCGAAGATGCGAGCCTCGAAGCGCTGCGCGCGCTGAAGCCAGCGTTCAAAAAAGATGGATCGGTGACGGCGGGGAATGCTCCGGGTGTGAACGATGCGGCTGCCGCGCTGGTGGTGATGTCGGCGGCGAAGGCGAAGTTGCTGGGCCTTGAGCCGATGGTGCGGATTCGCGCGCAGGCTACGAGCGGCGTCGATCCTGCTTGGGTGATGATGGCTCCGGTGACGGGTGTGCAGAAGGTTCTGGCGAAGGCGGGCTGGACGGTGGACGACGTTGACCTGTTTGAGTTGAACGAGGCCTTTGCAGTGCAGGCGATTGCGGTGACGCGTGAGCTGGGGATTCCGTTTGAAAAAGTGAATGTGAACGGCGGCGCGGTCGCGATCGGGCATCCAATAGGAGCAAGCGGGGCGCGCGCGCTGGTGACGCTGATCTACGAGATGATCCGGCGCGATGTGCATCGCGGTGTAGCGACACTTTGTCTGGGTGGAGGAAACTCTGTGGCACTGGCGGTGGAACGCTGACGGACACTCAACATTTTCCCGATCGCTTTACGGGGTGCGTCGAGAGCTACCGGCAGTTCCGGCCCCGGTATCCGGATGCGGTAGTTACGCTGCTGGAAAAAGAATGCAGGCTCACGGCGGATTCGGTGATTGCCGATATCGCTGCGGGAACCGGGTTGTTGGCGGAAGTATTTCTGGCGCGCGGGTATGAGGTGGTTGCGGTTGAGCCGAATGCTGAGATGCGCGCGGCTTGCGAGACGCTGACGGAGCGGTTTCCGCAACTGCGTTGCGTGGATAGCGCTGCGGAGGCTACTGGTTTGAAGGCTCATGCGTTTGATCTGGTGACTGTGGCGCAGGCTTTGCACTGGTTTGATCTGGAACGCGCGCGGGATGAATTTGCACGGGTTCTGCGGCCGGGTGGATGGTGCGCGGTGATCTATAACGAGCGGCGCATTGGCGGCGATGGCTTTCATGATGACTATGAAGAGTTGCTGCGTGAGTTCGGCATCGACTACGAGGTTGTGCAGCGGCAACATCTGACGGTGGAGAAGATTGAGGGATTTTTTGCTCCCTCTGAGATGCGGCGCGTTATTTTTCCGAATGCGCAGTTGCTGTCGCTTGAAGCTCTGGAGGGACGGATTGTTTCTTCGTCTTACATTCCCAAGCCGGGTCATGCGCGGTATGCGGAGATGTGCGATGCGATTGCCGTTTTGTTCGAGAAGTATCAGAAGGATGGGGTTGTGCGGCTGGAGTATGAGTGTGCGGTTTCTTATGGGCGGCTTGGGTGAAAGCTAGCGCTAAAGGCCACAGCTAAGTGACTCTCTTGAAAAAATGTCATCCTGAGCACAGCGAAGGATCTGTTTTTCTCCTGTGATGCCGACGACTTAACGACTCGTTCGTTAACCTGGTTTTGCACCAGGACGAGCAAAAAAGCAGATCCTTCGACTACGTCTTTGCTGCGCAAAGACTTCGCTCAGGATGACAGCCTCTATTGGTAGCTTTCAACATTCGATGATATTCAAAGCTAATCCTGCCAGCGATGTTTCTTTGTAGCGTGACTGCATGTCGAGGCCGGTGAGGTACATCGTCTTGATGACCTGATCGAGCGAGACTTTGTGGCTCTCCGATTCATTGAGGGCGATGCGACAGGCGTGCACGGCTTTGACTGCTCCCATGGCGTTGCGCTCGATGCACGGAATCTGCACGAGGCCGCCGATGGGATCGCAGGTCATACCGAGGTTGTGCTCCATGCCGATTTCCGCGGCGTGCTCAATCTGACCGTTGGTGCCTTGCATTGCGGCCATCAGTCCTCCGGCGGCCATGGAGCAGGCGACGCCGACTTATCCCTGACAGCCAACTTCTGCGCCGCTGATCGAAGCGTTTTCTTTGTAGAGGATGCCGATGGCTGCTGACACGAGAAAGTAGCGCAGGATGCCTTCGTCGTCTGCATCGGGGATGAAGTCGCGATAGTAGCGCGCGACGGCGGGCACTACGCCTGCTGCTCCGTTAGTAGGCGCGGTGACGACGCGGCCTCCGGCTGCATTCTCTTCGTTGACGGCCATAGCATAGACGGTGACCCAATCGAGCGGAGCAAGTGGGTCTGTTGATCCCTTGCCACGGAGACGCTGCGCAAGACGCGATGCGCGGCGGCGCACATTCAATCCACCGGGCAGGATGCCTTCAGTGCGCATGCCGCGGTCGATGCAGCTTTGCATGACGCCCCATATTCGAAAAATGCCGGAACGCACTTCTTCAGGCGAGCGGAGAGCCGATTCGTTTTCAAGCATCAACTCTGAGATAGTGAGTTGCTTCTCCGCCGCTATCTCTAACAGCTCTGCGGCGCTTTTGAAGGGATGCGGCAACGATGCGTTAGTCATCATGGGAGCATCGCCCGCACCTTCTGCATCGGAAACAATGAAACCGCCGCCGATCGAGAAATAGACTTCACTTGCCAGGATTGCGCCTGTGCTGTCAAAGGCGGAAAAGCGCACGCCGTTAGGGTGCTGGGTCTGCGCGCCTTCGGGAAACATTCTGTCGCGGTGAAAGAGCAGGTCAGTTGCTTCGTGAAAGGAAATGGTTTTGCGGCCCCCAAGTGAGAGCTGGCGCGCACTGCGAATCTGTTGCAGCTTGGGTTCTATGGTTTCGGGATCGATGGTGGAGGGTTCTTCTCCAGCGAGGCCGAGCAGGACGGCGCGGTCAGTGCCGTGGCCTAATCCGGTGAGTGCGATGGAGCCATACAGCTCGACCTGCACGCGTGCGGTGCGGTTGAGCAAATCCGTCTGTTCGAGGGAGAGAGTGAAGCGTCTGGCGGCTCGCATCGGGCCCATCGTGTGCGAACTGGATGGGCCGATGCCGACCTTGAAAAGATCAAAGAGACTCGTCTTCACGAAGTCTTATTGTAGTCCTCCGGTGGCGGGTTTCGTTCTTGGACGCCGCTGCGGAGTTTTCTTATCCGGCTGTGGTTGTGGCTCTGCCGCTGGTGGTGCTGGTGGAGGCTGGCTGCTGCGGATGTAGGATGCGGCTGCCATGAAACGCACGGAAGGCTTGCTATCTCCGAAGATGCCTGCGAGTGCGTCGGTGACTTCCTTGCCGTGGAACTCGCCGAGTACGCGAGCTGAGCCTGCCCGCACGAAGTAATCTTTATCCCCGAGCGCGGCGATGAACTCATCACGGGTTGCATCGGAGTGGTCCTGCGAGAGCAGGTTAACGGTGAGCACGCGCGCCGAGTTTGCGTTATTGGAGTGCATCATGAGTCTTGCGGCGTCGAGCCCGATGCCGAAGGGACCGAGCAGTGCATAGGCTCCTTGTTGTGCGCCGATCCTGGCAAGCGTGCTGGGATTATGCAGGTCCTGACTTGCCTGGCGCTTGCCTGTCTGCACGAACGAGCCTTTGGTCTTGCGGTCGCCGGCAAGCACTTCATAGAGAATGTTGATGCCTGTGGGGTCGTGCATCTTCCAGAGCGAGACGGCAGCGGCGAAGACAACTTCGGGCGCGGGGTCGTCGAGTGACTGGCGCAGGATGGGAATCATGTTTTCATCCTCCATGGTTCCGGAGGCCACGACTGCTGCGACGCGCACGTCGACCTTTGGATCTTTGATGGCGGTCTGCAAATCTGTTTCTGCACGTTGTATGCCCTTGAGAGTGCCGATAGCGTTGAGCGCAGCGATGCGTAGCTGCTCCTGCGAGTCCTTTGGGGCCGTCGCGCCGGTCTCAAGCATTTGCCAGGCAGTTTCGGTGATCTGAGCGGGAGTCTGGTTAGAGACGGGAATACTGACGGGCTGGTCTGCTTCTTCGCCGGTATCGCCGACGATGCCGTTATCGTTCGGTTGCTGTTGCTTTGGAGGATTGGCCTGAGCCAGCGCGGTGAGTCCCAGGCTGAGGCAGCAAGTAAGTAAAGCCAAATTCTTATAGAAACGCATCTCGATCCTTTGCGACTTCTGTATTGGCCCATGTGCCTAAAGTTTGCCTGACAACTGGCAGTGAAGAAGCTTCCCGCGCACGCCGGCGCGAGAGCGATGCTATACTCCAGCCACTTATCAGATAAACAATTATGCTCTTTAAGGCTCTTAGTGCCGCAGTGTACGGCATCGATGCCAATATTATCGATGTTGAAGTTGATTTTTCCGGAATCAAAACAACCGAAGACCATTTTCATACCGTGGGGCTGCCCGATGCGGCGGTGCGCGAAAGCCGCGACCGCGTTCGCGCGGCAATCAAGAATTCCGGCTTCGATGTGCCGCCGACCCACATCACGATCAACCTTGCTCCGGCTGATATCAAGAAAGAAGGCTCGGGGTTCGATCTGCCGATGGCGATTGGCATTCTCGGCGCGTATGGAGCGTTGCAGCTTCGCGATCTGAGTCAGTTTCTGCTGGTCGGCGAGCTGGGTCTGGATGGCGGACTGCGGGCTGTCTCCGGAATGCTGCCGGTGGCGGTTGCGGCGCGCGTGCGCGGAATCAAGAATCTCGTGATTCCGAAGGCCAATGCACGCGAAGCGGCGGTGGTGGAAGGCGTGAATGTTTATCCCGTCGAGTCGCTGAACGAAGTGCGAGAACTACTCAATGCGGCGGGGAATGGCGGGATTCACACCGAGCCGTTTCGCATGCAGACTGCCGAGATGCTGGGAGAACTGCAGCATTTCCATGTCGATTTTGCCGATGTGCGCGGTCAGCAGACGGCGAAGCGCGCACTGGAAGTTTCCGCAGCGGGTGGGCACAACATTCTGATGATCGGGCCGCCGGGGTCGGGCAAAACGATGCTGGCGAAGCGTCTGCCGTCGATTCTTGCGCCGCTCAGTTTTGAAGAGGCGCTGGAGACGACGAAGATTCACTCGGTCGCCGGAGTGCTGGATGCGGACGCGGGTCTGGTGACGCAACGGCCCTTCCGCTCGCCGCATCACACGATTTCCGATGCGGGGTTGATTGGCGGCGGAGCGGTGCCGAGGCCGGGCGAAGTGTCGCTGGCGCATAACGGAGTGCTGTTTCTCGATGAACTGCCGGAGTTTCCGCGCAATGTTCTGGAAGTGATGCGGCAACCGCTCGAAGATCGCAATGTGGTGATTGCACGGGCTTCGATGTCGTTAACCTTTCCATCGGCGTTCATGCTGGCAGCGGCGATGAATCCGTGTCCTTGCGGATATTTCAATGACAAGTCGCGCGAGTGCTTGTGCACTCCGCCCATGATCCAGCGTTATGTGTCGAAGGTTTCGGGTCCGCTGCTGGACCGCATCGACATTCACATTGAAGTACCAGCGGTGCAGTATCGCGAGTTGCGCTCCGGGGCGGCGAGCGAGAGTTCGGCGGCAATCCGGGCGAGAGTGCTGGCGGCGCGCGGTATTCAGCGCGAGCGGTTTACCAGGGCTACAGAGAAAATTTATTCGAACGCACAGATGGGCACGCGGCAGATTCGGACTTTTTGCGAACTGGGACCGGACGCAGAGCGATTGCTGGAGCGGGCGATGCAACAGCAGGGACTGACGGCGCGCGCGCATGACCGTATTCTGAAGGTCGCTCGCACGATTGCCGATCTGGAAGGCGCGCCGTCGATTACTGTGCCGCACATTGCGGAGGCGATTCAATACCGGACTCTGGACCGGAGCTACTGGAGCTAGTCATAGCGCTCGAAGATGATTTGCTTGCGCTGCCAGCCTAGTTCCTTCAGCTTGTCACGGTTGGCTGAGACCATATCGCTCAGGCCGCAGATATAGGCGTGGATGTCGAATCCACCCGGCTCTGCTACTGTGACCGTGGGACCGGAGTGTTTCTGATGGGTACGCTCGGTCACAATTCCGGCGACGTGCTCCTGTACAGGACCGCGCAGGCCCTCCCAATCCTCGTTCGGGTGGCTGAGTGTCGATAAGTAGCGGAAGTTATGGCGCTCGGCTGCTACCCTCTCGAAATATTTCTGATAGTAGATGTCAGTCGGATAGCGTGTTCCATACACAAGCCAGATTGGACGTCCGCCACTGCGGTCTTCACCGCTATCGGGGAAAAGCCATTCGATAAATCCACGGATCGGTGCAATGCCAGTGTCTGTCGCGATGAAGATAGAGTCCGTCAGCGGCTGACGCAGGGTGAACAGGCCGTGCGGTCCGTGGATTTGCACGGTCTGGCCCGGTTCGAGATCGCAGAGCAGGTTTGAAAAAAAGCCACCTTCGACACGATTTACGCACAGGTCGACCGTGTTTGCGCGCGGCGCCGAGGCAATGGAATAGGCGCGTGTCTGGGCTTTTCCATTGCCATCGACTGCGACGCAGGAGAGGAACTGACCCGGCAGGAAGTCCAATTGCGAAAGCTCATCGATCACGAACTCGAGATGGTAGCACTGCCCTGGATCGGAGAGCAGTAACTTGCGCTGAAGCTGGGCGGTAAAGAGCTGTCTGGCCACAGTTTGAACTCTTTTCTTTTTTAAATTATCGCCTGTGATTTGTTGCAGCAGCAATCCCGGCGACTCCTCACGGCGACAGGTTGCGGCGAACGCGATCAGGCTTCTCGAAAGTCCTGCAGTTATACTCGATCTTAGAAGATTCTGAACGACCCTATGAGCACACAGGTACAAAAGTACACCCGGAATAATCCGTATATGTCGCGCATGCTCGTCAATGTATTGATGACTATGGCCGACTCAGAGAAAGAAACACGTCATATTGAGCTGGAGCTTGAGCCGGGGATGGAATATACGCCCGGCGACGCTGTCGGCATCTTGCCTGAGAACCGTCCTTCAGAGGTAGCCGAGGTGCTTGCGCGGCTCAACTTTAAAGGCGATGAGCGCGTATTGGACCACTACAAGGTCGAGATCAGCCTGGAGGAAGCGCTGCGTACTCGCCTGGCTATCGGCAAGCTCACCCGCAGTGCTGTCAATGCTTATACAAAGGTTGCTCCCGCATCGGTTCCGGGGCTGGAGACTTTGAAATCATTGACGCTGCCAGAGAACCGCTCAGCAGCAGAGGAATATATCTGGGGACGCGAGTTCATCGATCTCATCACGGAACATCCCGGCGGGATTACACAGCCGCAACAGTTATTTACTATGCTTGCTCGACTTACTCCGCGCATGTATTCGATAGCGTCATCGCAAGCCTGGGTGAAGGATGCTGTGCATACGATCGTGCGTGTGGTTTACTACACCAGCCACCAACGCAACAGGCAGGGATTGTGTTCCGGTCATCTGGGAGAACGCGCGCCCGAAGGCTCTACAATGCCGATCTTTCTGCATTCGAACAATAACTTCCGTCTTCCTGAAAATACCGACACGCCGATCATCATGATCGGTCCGGGCACAGGGATCGCGCCGTTCCGTGCGTTTCTGCAGCATCGCAAGGCGCACGGTCACAAAGGTGAGAACTGGCTTTTCTTTGGCGAACAGCGCCGTGCCTCGGATTTCCTCTATCGCGAAGATCTGGAAGGGATGTTCAAGGACGGCACGTTGACACGGTTCGATACGGCCTTTTCCCGCGACCAGTCGCACAAAATCTACGTGCAGGACCGTATGCGGGAGAACGATGCCGAGTTATTTCGCTGGCTGGAACGTGGCGCGCATTTTTATGTATGCGGCGATGCAAATCGCATGGCGAAAGATGTGGAAACGGCGCTGCTGGACGCGATTGCCAATGGGCGGAATTGCACGCCTGACGCAGCGCAGGAATATCTTGCCAGCATGAAGAAGGCGAGACGTTACCAGACAGATGTTTATTAGTCCTGCGCGACTATTCGACCGTTACGGATTTCGCCAGATTGCGCGGTTGATCCACATCGCAGCCGCGTCGCACTGCGATGTGGTAGGCGAGTAGCTGCAGAGGGATCACGTCAAGCACAGACAACAGCAGCTCCGAGGTGTGCGGGACGTAGAGGACATGGTCGACGAGCTGGCTGATTTCATGGTCGCCTTCGATGGCGACGGCGATGACCTTGCCTGAGCGTGCGGTTACTTCCTGAATGTTGGAAAGAGTCTTTTCGTAACGCAGCTTCGAATCGCGATTATTTTCGTCTTTTGTTGCGAGCACGACTACAGGAAGCGGTTCGTCGATGAGGGCGTTGGGGCCAGGTTTCATCTCGCCTGCCGGATAGCCTTCGGCGTGGATGTAGGAAATTTCCTTGAGCTTGAGCGCGCCTTCAAGGGCGATGGGGTAGTGGATGCCGCGTCCGAGAAAAATAAAGTCGCTGGCATTCGAGTAGACTCGGGCGAGCTTTTCGCACTCGCTGTCCACGGTGCGCAGAATTTCTTCTGTCTTTCCCGGGAGAAGCGTCAATTCATCAAGCAGTGCGCGGCTTTCTTCTTCTGAAATCGTCTGTCGTGTCTGCGCGAGATGGACGGCGAAGAGAAAGAGTGCGACAAGCTGCGCGGTGAAAGCTTTGGTCGAAGCGACGCCAATTTCCGGGCCTGCGTGCGTGTAGATAGTGCCGTGCGCTTCGCGTGCGATCATGGCGCCCACGACGTTGCAGATAGCGATGGTCTTCGATCCCTTGGCGATCATCTCGCGCTGGGCGGCGAGAGTGTCAGCGGTCTCGCCGGACTGCGTGATGAGCAGACCCAGTGCGGTTGGATCGGGGATCGGGTCGCGATAGCGGTATTCGCTGGCGTAATCGACTTCGACGGGAACGCGCGCAAGGCGCTCGATCATGAACTTGCCTGCTGTCGCGGCATGCCAGCTGGTGCCGCAGGCGGCGATGTTGATCTTGGTGGCGCGGCGGAAGTCTTCGTCGCTGATCTTCATCTCGCTCAGGAAGACTTTGCCGGTGTCGAGCGAGATGCGGCCAAGCGTGGTGTCGCGGATGGCGCGCGGCTGCTCGAAGATTTCCTTGAGCATGAAGTGCTTGTAGCCGCCTTTTTCCGCCTGGATCGGGTCCCACAGAATACGCTGCACCGGACGCTCGATTGTGTTGCCTGCGAAATCGGTGAGGTGAACGCCGGCTGGAGTGAGCACGGCCATATCGCCGTCGGCGAGGAAGTAGAGGTTGCGCGTATGGTGCAGGATGCCGGGGACGTCTGAGGCTACGAAATATTCATTTTCGCCAAGGCCGATTACGGCGGGCGGGCCGAAGCGCGCGGCTACGATCTTGTCCGGCTCGTCGGCGGAGATGACGACGATGGCAAAGGCCCCGGTGAGGCGGGCAACAGAGCGGCGTACGGCCTCTTCGAGCGGCATGCTTTTGCCGGACCTAGCGGCGGATGACACTTCCTGCTCGATGAGGTGGGCGATGATTTCTGTATCTGTTTCAGTTACAAATTTGTGGCCTTCAGAGGCAAGTTCATGCTTGAGGGCGAGGTAGTTCTCAACGATGCCGTTGTGCACGACGACGATGCGGCCGGTGCAGTCGCGGTGCGGATGGGCGTTCTCTTCCGTGGGGCGGCCATGGGTGGCCCAGCGGGTGTGTCCTATGCCATAGGTTCCGTGGATAGGGCGGTCGCGGAGGACTTCTTCGAGGTTGCGAAGCTTGCCGGGAGCGCGTCGCAACTCCAGGCCGTTGCCGGCTCCGCCGACCGCGATGCCCGCTGAGTCGTAGCCGCGATATTCCAGGCGGCGCAGGCCCTCAATGATGATGGGGACAACTTCTTTATTGCCAACGTAGCCGACAATGCCACACATGCTTCAGATTGTACGGTACGTGTCAAAACTGTCCGGGACAGGCATTGGATTTCTCTTTTCATCGAAGGCCAGACGAGCGACTATATTCTTCGATGAAGGAGCATGCCGCACATCATGACTACGGAAGAGAGAGCCACATCCTGCAATTCCATTCAGCAGGCCGAACTGATTCTAAAGCTGTATGAACTGCGGCGGGAGACCGTCATGCGGGAGGCGCGCTCCTACGTGGGTGGAGAATTTATGCCCGCGTCCGCCAGTGAATTTGTCGAGATTGTGAGTGCGGGCGGCAAGCTTACCGGTTTCATTCTGCAGGTTTACGGATACTGGGACATGGTTGCCGCATTCGTACGGCACGGTGCGCTCGACGCCGGACTGGTATACGACACCTGCCAGGAGATGTACTTTCAATATGCCAAGGTTCAGCCATACCTGGCCGAATTTCGGGACAAGATGAACATGCCGGAGTTTCTGATCAGTGTCGAGCGTCTGGTGGAGGGATCGGAAGCAGGCCGCGACCGTCTTTCAGCCATGCGAAAAAATCTGGTCGCAATGGCCAATGTGAGAGCCCAGGCAAAGCAGCCGGAGCCCGATGGCTCGGATACGGCGGTTTTACTTCCGGCGTAGCCGTCCATCGCCAACTGGGCCTGCCGATACGCGCCGGGAGTGGTTTCGCTAGGCAGTATCGGCATATAAGCGCAAGCGAAAGTATTTATTTTAGCAAAGAGTTGTCATCCTGAGCCGTGGCGAAGGATCTGTTTTTCTTTCCGCCAGCAAAAAGATGCGGGTGGAGCAGGAAGATGCAGATCCTTCGCCGCGTGCGGCGCAAAACGCGCCATACTCCGCTCAGAAGCGAGTCACATTCTAATGATGAGCGACATCGGCGGCGGGAAGTCGAACGCCATCCGGCAGCTACCTCGCCAAGTGCGAGAACGCGAAGAGAGCGCCATTGTCTACGACCCGGCAATGGACTTTGTGAGCGAGTTCTACTCGCCCGCGCGTGGCGATTTGATTCTCAATCCGCTGGACCAACGTTGCCCGTATTGGGGGCTAGGCGATGAGATCGACCGCGACGAAACAGCGGCAACCATCGCCGCCGCGTTCCTGCCGGAAAGGAGTACGAGAAAGAATTTTTCCCCGATGGGCCGCGCCGGATACTGGCCCACCTGCTCAAGCGCTAGCCACAGCCTAGGGACATTCTGAGTATGATAGCGATCGAGGCGGCGGTGAAGGGAACGCCGGTGCCGGTGCACTTCCAGTTCGCAGAGAAGCACGGTAGACAACCGGAGTTCATCGAGCCCGAGTTGCCAGAGATTGCTCCCAGGCCATCACTGCCAACGCCGGTAGCGCGCTTCATTGGACTAATCCGGTAAGGTTCCGAGCGCCGTTTGCGGTATCAACTCGATTATCCTCATTGCATACGCTCTGGCGTTAGTCTTGAGATATGGGACTTGACGCTGTCGAGATGGTGCTCCGCGCAGAAGAATTCTTCGTCATAAACGTTGGAGATGATGAAGCGGCATCAGTCTGCACTGTCGGAGACTTCTACAATCTGATCTGCGAGAAGTTACACGTACCCCCACTTAAGAGCCCGGTTACTCCTGCAAACCTCCCTACGGTCACAGAGAAGGAGAAGGTGTTCTTGTTTCTACAAAAGCAAACGCCGTTACCTGCACCGCCGGAACTTCTTCCTTGGTCGTCACAGAGCATTTGGGATTCACTTGTTGCCATCATCGTCGATCAGCTATGTCTTGATCCGGGTGAGGTCTTATATCACGCCCGCTTCGTTGAAGACCTTCGTGTTGATTGAAGTCGCGCCAGGATCGAAAGGTTTTCTACGGCTCGTGAAGTCGGGTTATCGTCCCGGTCGAAACTTTTGGTTGAGAAATGCCGAACTCTTGATATACCGAATTACTTTGCGAATAATCCAAACTGACATCCATGAGCCAAGAAGCCCTGGCGCAATGAAAAAGAATAGGACATCGAATATCCCATGCAATCCTTCTACGGGTCTGAGCTGAATCCTCAACACGAACTCGCAGATAAGCACCCATGCGATGTATCCGATCAGTGCCCAGAAGCCGAATGCAGCAGGTGCCACTGAGGCCGCGATGGCATGGCGACGAAGCCTCGGAACTGCGACGAATACTGCGAAGGCAATCATCGAGATTAGGACGAATGGGGTTGCGTAGATGATTTGCACGGGGCTGCCTCGAACAAATCAATTATGGCAGCATCCTCGCACTCTCTGACCACCTACTTGCAAAGCCATGTTTTTAGAAAACTGCCAACGTGTCGCCTGCGTTCCGTGAGAGGTTGGTACGGGAAGAAAGTCGCCTTTGTTTGCTAACTATCGTGCCCCAGCCACGTGAGAGCCCCTACGTCTATAATTCGATCTATATTGGGGCCTCATTGCCAAGTCGCATGGATAGAGCCTTCATATATCAGAGCTTGGCGGCTTCCGCCGACCTCTTTGCAGCCGCCTCTTGCTTTCCCATGGCCGTTAATACTTGAGCGTGAAACATAAGCAAGCCTTTCAGAGTTCTTGAGTACTCGAAGCTTAGTTCATGTCCTGCTGGACTATTCAAGCCGTCACGTTCATAGTCTTCCGCTTTCTCTAAGTCCCGATCTGCGCTTGCTAGATCGCCTGCAAATGCTTCCGCTTGCCCTCGAACTCCATAAGCTGCGCTGCTTCCTGAAGCGTCGTCATGACCAAGCTGAACCACCGCAACAGCTTTATCTCCCGCCTGAATCGCGTCTTGGAATTTTTGCGCCTGTATTAAGGAAGTTGTGTAGAAGACATAGGCTCCCCGGCGCGTGATAAAGTGCGTCTTTGGATCGTATTTGTCTGCCTCGTCCGCCACCTTCTTGCAAGCAATAACCGCATTTGCCGGGTCATGCTTGCTAACCGAATTTCGACATTCCCTGTCGAGTGCCGTAAACGACTGTGAGATGCTTTCGTCGGGCGGCGCTTTCGCCGTTACAGTAACATCCTGAGCATGCAAGAGGTTGTGGCATGCAACGATCAAGAACGCTGAGATAAAGTGGCCCGCCTTCATGGATTCAATCTTAGATTGAAGTATGGACCTTCGGTCCTCATGCTCCATCTTGTGTTTACTCGGGCGTAGAATGACAGCCGGTGCGCTCTCTATGCCAATGCGGTCTAGACAAACACCAGGCACTGCGGTTTTACCAGGGGAAAGCTGTTTCCGGTTTCCGCAAGCTTGCCCGTCTGGGCGTTTCTCTCGATGACCGCGATGTTATCCGAGTTCTGATTGGCGACCAGCAGCCACCGCTCTGTGGGATCGAGCGTCATGTGGCGCGTAACCTTTCCTCCGCAGGAAGTTGCTCCGATCAGCGACAGCTTGCCCGTCGCCGGGTCGATACTGAAGGCGACAATCTTGTCCCAGAAGCGCACGGCGGCATAGGCAAAGCGCCCGCTGCGATCGATCACGATCTCCGAACCGGCTGTGTTTCCATGGAAGCCCTTCGGTACCAGATCGACCTCCTGGATCGAAGTCAGAGAGCCGTCCTTGCTGTTCCATGCCAACGCGTCCAGCGTGGGTGAAAGCTCATTCAGGCTATAGGCCCATTTCCCATTGGGATGAAAGCGCAGGGCGCGCGGACCTGAACCCGGCTTCGCCGTCCATTGCTTCGGTTCTCCCGGCGTAAGCTGCGCCGTTGCCGGATCGAGGTGGTAGATGTGGATGCAGTCCAGCCCGAGATCGTTCACGAGGAGATGATGGTTATCCGGCGTGACCGTGACGCGATGCGCGTGCGACGCTGCCTGGCGGTCGGCGACCGAGCCGTGTCCTTCATAGTGGAACTGCGAAACAGCATCGCTCAGCTTGCTTGCCGAATCGACATGAAACGATGCGGCGCTGCCCCCGGAATAGTTGGCACAAAATGCAGCCCGTCCCGTCTGGTCGATACTGACATGACATGGACCCGTGCCCGCTGAAGAGACGCTGTTGAGAAAGGTAAGCTTGGCTGCCGACCGGTCGAGGCTGAAAGCGCTGACGGAGCCGGTCTTCGCGCCTTCATAGTCGCCAATCTCATTGGCGGCATAGAGATGCTTGCCATCCGGCGAAAGCGCGAGAAACGTTGGATTGTTGCTCTCCCCCGCCAGCCCGAGTTCTTTCAGCTCGCCATTGGCCGGGTTCCATTGAAAAGCGTAAATGCCTTTGCTGGAAACGCCGGTCTGCGTTCCAACAAACAGCAGACGGCTGTCCTGCACGGCAGCGGTCTTGGCCTCGGCCAACCATGTGTTGGCTGTGAGAGAAGAAATCGCTGCGGCTTTCATAAAGGTGCGTCGGGAGATTGGGTCAGTCACACAAACATCCTCTGTTCGATTTATGCAGAAGCACTGTCTTCAAGTTGAATGAAATTTTAGCGTGCGACGGCAACCGGTTGCCGCAACCATCCGTAGAGAGGGAACTGCTCGGCCAGTTCCAGCACCTGTCCGCGAATGCGCGCAAGCGTCTGCGGATCGGTGCGCTCGTTCAAGGCTTCCGTGATCCACTTGCCGATGACGCGCATCTCGGATTCCTTCATGCCGCGCGTCGTGAGCGCAGGCGTGCCGACGCGGATGCCGGAAGGCTTGAGCGGCGGGTTAGTGTCGTAAGGGATGGCATTTTTATTGACGGTGATACCCGCTTCCCCAAGCGCGGCTTCGGCCTCGCTGCCCAGCATGCCCTTGGCGAAGACATCGATCAGCATCAGGTGCGTATCCGTTCCGCCGGAGATAATGCGGAATCCCTCGGCCTGCAATGTCTCGGCCAGTACCTTTGCGTTGGCAACGATCTGCGCCGCGTACTTCTTGAAGTCAGGCTGCAGCGCTTCGCGAAAAGCCACTGCCTTCGCGGCCATGACATGCACCAGCGGGCCGCCCTGCTGGCCGGGAAAAACAGCCTTGTCGATGGCAGCGGCATATTGCTGCTGCGAAAGCACCAGGCCGGAGCGAGGTCCGCGCAGTGTTTTGTGCGTGGTGCTTGTAACGATGTGCGCGTGCGGCACCGGCGATGGATGCGCGCCTCCGGCAACCAATCCGGCGAAGTGCGCCATGTCGACGATGAGCAGCGCTCCTACCTTGTCCGCAATCTGGCGCATGCGGGGAAAGTCGAAGATGCGCGGATAAGCGCTGCCGCCGCCAATGATGACCTTCGGCTTTTCGCGCTCGGCGGTCTGCTCCAGCTCGTCGTAGTCAATGACTTCCGTGTCCTTGCGCACAACATAGGAGACGACCTTGTAGAGCTTGCCGGAGAAATTCAGCTTGTGACCATGCGTCAGGTGTCCGCCGTGTGCGAGATCGAGGCCGAGGATCGTGTCGCCGGGATTGAGCACCGCCATGTATGCGCTGGCGTTGGCCTGCGAGCCGGAATGCGGCTGCACATTCGCGTGCTCTGCGCCGAAGAGTTCCTTGGCACGGTCGCGAGCGAGGTTTTCGACCACGTCCGCGAACTCGCATCCGCCATAGTAGCGGCGTCCCGGATAGCCTTCCGCATATTTATTCGTAAAGACGGTTCCGGCAGCCTCAAGTACCGCTTCGCTGACGAAATTCTCGGAGGCGATCATCTCCAGACCCTCGTGCTGACGGCGGATTTCGTTTTCAACGGCGGCGGCGATCTCGGGATCGGCCTGCGAAAGCGGCAAGGACATGCGGTCGGTCATACATCGATTGTAGCCTCAAGATCATGCGGATTTCGCCGCATTGTTGCACAATCATGAGGCGACCCCATGCGTCTCTACCTTGCCTTCCTCACAATCGCCTTCTTCTGCTTGCCGTTTTCGGGATGGGCGCAGAGCGATGACATTTTCAAAAGCATCGCCTGGACCCCGGCCCGGCTTGCCAGCGGTTCTCCCTGCTTGTTGACGGTCGAGTTCAGGAGTGCTCCAGCCACCGTGCAAGGCGAATGGTTCGGCCACGCGGTCGATTTCTTTGCATCGTCACGCAGGACGGTCTGGTATGCGCTCGCGGGAGCCGATGTGGAGATCGCTCCCGGCACCTACATGCTTACACTGCACGCCACTATGCCGGATGGCAGAAGCGTGAGCGCGACGCGCGAGGTTCGCGTCGAGCCAGCGAATTACCGGCAGGTCGAGCTTCATGTTTCAGAAAAGTTTGTGGAGCCGGATGCCGCAACGCTCAAAAGGATCGCGGCAGACAAAGAGATCAAAGACCACGCCTTCGCTCAGAGCGCATCGGCGCCTTTATGGCAGGGAGACTTTCAGCTTCCCGTGCACTCCCCGGCAACGGATTCGTTCGGCACGCGCCGGGTCTTCAATGACAAGCTGGCCAGCATTCATCGCGGCATGGATTTCCGCGCTGCGTCGGGGACGCCGGTGCATGCAGCCAACTCGGGAAAAGTGATTCTCGCCCGCAATCTCTTCTATGAGGGGAATTGCGTGGTCATCGATCACGGACAGCAGTTCACGACCATCTATATGCATCTATCGAAGATTCTGGTTTCAGAAGGGCAAACCGTGCAGCCCCATCAACTGCTGGGTTTGAGCGGAGCCACGGGCCGCGCGACCGGCCCGCACCTGCACTTCGCCGCACGCTGGCAGGGCGGATATCTCGATCCCGCGCTGCTTTTCCGGTTGAAGCTGCCGCCAACACCGTAGCGAACGAGGTCAGCGCGTCAGCAATTCCTCATCCTGAACGCGTTCCCCTGCAGGTTTTGCGAGAGACGGCATTTTAGACGGTTCCAGTGCGAGCTGTTTGAAGGCGTTATACACAAAAGACCCCAGATACCAGCCATCGATGAATTTGTAAGGAGTTTCGCCAGTCGTGTAATGACCGCAGGGCAGCACCTTCGAGACAAAATCCACGCCCAGCTCCGAAAATCGCCGCAGCACTTCGAGCGAATACTCGCGCAGGAAAGTCAGGTCGTAGGTCGCGTGCACGACGAGCACTTTCTTCGGCGTCGCAGCAAAGCGCTCCATGTACGACTCAGGACTGACGGAAGCGAACAGCTTATGGAGGCCAGCCTGCGTCAATCCGGCATCTTCGAACGCCTTGCGGATGTGCCGCGTGCTCTGCCCTGTCCAGGCAACGTCACCGAAAGACACGGAGGCGTGATTGAAGGCGTTCACGCGCAGGCGTGCATCATGCGCGCTGGCGATAAAGCCATAACAGGAGCCGAGGCTTGTCCCGAGAATACCGAACTGCTCGTAGCCCTGCGTCTCCAACCAATCCAGGCAACAGCGAATATCAATCACGGCCTGCCTGCACGCGGAAATCGTGCGCCCGATGTTCGAGCTGACGGCATAGTCCGAGCGTTCCAGCTCCGCCGGACGGCGAATGTCGTGGTACGGCTTGCTCAACCGCAATGCGGAAATCCCGAAACGGTTAAAGAGCGAGCAAAGCGCGTTGTGACTGAAGGCATCCGCGTTCCACTGCGGCATCACGATGATCGCCTGCTTCGGCTTACCGGCCTGTTTTTCTGCTGGAGCGGGATACCAGCGCGCATTCACCAGATCGTTTTCCGGATATGGCGTTCGCACCGGCGAAGTGAAGCGCAAAAATTGCGCGGCCCCCAGTTTGCCGTCCGCGGCCATGGCCTTGAGCTTCGCGTCCTGCGCCAAGGTTTCCGGACGCACATTGGTCGGGAACAGCTGCGGATGCCGTTCTTCCAGCCGGTAGTCCGTCGGCGGCTCATAGCCGAAGAAGCTGTCGCTTTCGCGAACGACGGCTTCATTGAGCGCGATCATCGCATCTTGAGCGCGCTCGGGATCGAGCGATGCCTGCGGCGCGCTTCCCAGATGGTGCGAGCGCAGGAAATCATCGAGCCACTCGAAGCCCCATTCGACAGGCCGAACGACCCGATTTTCATCGCGCGTTGTCAGCGCCGTCTCCCATGCGAACATCCGGCGCGCATACCACTTACCAAGCATGCTTATAGTTTAATTTAATCAACCAGACGGCGCGGCACCCGCGCATGGATCGCACAGGTGATTTCGTAGGGGATGGTACCGATTGCGTCCGCTAGATCATAGGCGGTGATGCGTTCCTCTCCCTGCTCGCCGATCAAAACGACTTCGTCGCCCATTTCGACATCGGGAAGATCCGTTACGTCGAGGATCGTCTGGTCCATCGATACGCGTCCGGCGATCGGGACTCTTTTCCCGCGCACCAGCGCATGGCCGCGATTCGAAAGCAGGCGGTTGAAGCCATCGGCATAGCCCACCGGAATGAGCGCGAGCCGGGTCCGCCGCCTCGCGCGAAAGGTCATGTTGTACCCTGCGCTCTCGTCCGCATCGATGGTTCGGAGAGAGACGACGCGCGCCTTCCATGCCAGCACTGGCTGGAGCGCCGCAACCTCATGAGTACAAGGCACAAATCGCGGCAGATAACCGTAGAGGGCCAGTCCTGGTCGCAGCATCAGGCGGGCACTGTATTTCTCAGCGAGTTCTTTGAGAGTAAGCAGATGCCACGGCACAAAGAGCGTGGCCGAGTTGCCTGCATGTATCCAGGCTGGCCGAATGCCATGCTCCGCGATCACATCAAGCGCTGCGGCAAGGCGAGCGATCTGCGCCTGCGTCTCATCGGGTTCGATGACTTCAGGCGCACTGAAGTGAGTCATGACGCCCTCGATAGAAACCGGCGACTCGGCGCCGCAGCGACCGAGCAATGTCTTCAGCCCATCGAGCGAACGCACTCCCTGCCGGGACATGCCGGTATCGATCTCAAGATGCACCGGAATCGATCCTGCATTCAGCCCGCGCCTGCGTGCCGCAGCCTCCAGCAGGTTGAAATGAAACGGCTCCCATATTTGTGGGGTGAGCCTGTGCTCGATGATCGCCTCCGCCTCGCCCTCCCATAGCCCCGACATGACCAGGATGCGCGATTGAGGGCAGACCTGACGCAGCGCAATCGCTTCCGCGACGCAGGTTACGCCGAACCATTCTGCTCCCGCGCCGGCAAGAATTGGGGCGCAATCGAGAATACCGTGTCCATAGGCATTCGCCTTTACTACAGCAAGCACATTCGCCTTGTCGGCGGCTGCGTTGCGTAACAAGTTCCAGTTGGCAAGGAGGCGCGAGCGGGAAATCTCCGCCCAGACAGGACGAGTTGGCATCATGACGTTGCTTTCATCCTAAACTGCGAAGCGACTGGTCTCTAAAAAGCGTATTCTTCAGAAATTTTGTTGTTTCGATCTGTGAATTTTCTGGCGACGGATCCCAGGATGGGAAATGTGTTTTCCTTTTTGGGAGTCAAGGACGCATCCCACAGATTCCACGCGAGCAGAGCGCGGAAAGCCAGACAAGATGTTCATGAGGAAAACGCTCCATGACCCACAGCAAAGACTACACGCTTGCTCATTTCGGCAGCCTTATTCTGCTCATGCTGTTATGTATTATTTTCTTTTTTCCACTGGGATGATTTCCAGATTTCAGAGTCGAACGCCTGCGCTGCTTTCTATCCTGCGGCTCGCCGGAATTGCAGCGATATGCGGCTCGCAGCCGCGTCCTAAGCGAAGAGCCTGCGCCAGCGTAGCCGCCACGCCATCGGGGCGGCCGGAGCCAAATCGTTCGCGCAGAGTTTCATTGTCTCCGGCTGCGCCCCAAAGCCCGATAAGGATACGGTTTTCCGGCAGGCACTCTCGAACGCGCTGGCATAGATTGCGCGCATGCACGAACGCAAATGGCGGAAGCGCGGAGATGCAGATCGTCGTGCTCGGCTCTTCCCGCAGGCGATCGACGATCTCCGGCGTCAGCGCTATGGCAGGCAACAGCATCGTCTTGTGCCCGCTCTGTTCCAGCAGTTGAGCGAGCATCACGGCGGCGATCTCGTCGGCCTGATCGTTGGCCGGGATACACACAATCGGACAGGCCTTTTCCGTTTGCACCTCCATATCGGAGAGCAGATCGGGCAAGGTCGAACGGTAGTCGGTCAGCTCGGCGATCAACTCGGTGGCGCTCTGAAAAAGAAAGGTGCTGCGGGTATCGTCGAGAAAACCCTTGTGCCGGTCCTGTTCGGCGAGGCTCAAAGCAGGCAGCACCACGCCGTCATAGAGATCGACCAGCCTGTGGCCTTCAAGAAATTTATCGGCAATATTGTGCGCCTCTGTCTGGTCCATGGCCAGCAGGCGTTCGTAGAAGTGGGCTTCCGGGGCAAGCTCGGCTTCGTCTCCCAGCAGGATGTGCAGGAACGACATCTGCGGCATGTAACGGCCCATCACGATCAGGCAGACGGTGAGCGGCGTCGAGAGGATCAGGCCCGGCAATCCCCAAAGCAACGTCCAGACCATGGCGGTCGTGACCAGCGCCAGTGCCGAGATGCCGGTGTGCGTCCCATAAAGCCACGGCTCGATGAAGTTGCTTACCGCCACCTCCAGCCCCAGGAACAGCGTCAGGACGAAGATGAACGGCCACCATCCCGGAAAAACGGCGAAGGCAAAACAGATTGGCAGGCCGCCGCCAATGATCATGCCTGCATACGGAACCATGCGCAGAATGCCAAGCAGAACACCCCAGAGCGTGGCATTGGGTATATGCAGCAGATACAGCCCGATGCCGAAGACGGCTCCATAGCTGGCATTCACCAGAACATTGAGGAGAAGGTAACTGCTGATACGGTGCGCGGCATCGTCGAGCGCCTGTGTCATCACGTTCAGGCGGCCCATCCCGGCAAGCAGCATGAGCCGGTTGCGCAGGTCTTCGCGCTTGATCAGCATGTAGATGGTGAAGATCGCGACCATGCCGAGCATGCCGAGCGGCTTGAGGAAGGGCTTGAGCAACTGCTGGGCGTAGGCGCGGTCGCTGAGGGGCGGCTGAACGACGACCACCTGCGAAGGCGTTGCATTCTGAAGGATGGGCTGAGTGGCCGATAGCGTCCCCTCGCGGCTGCGCGGGCCGATGCGGCTTTTATCCGGCACGGGCAGCGGCGACGACTGGGGGGTTTGTGTCCCGTATAAATCCTCGCTGAGGATCTTGATTCCGGTAATTGCATTTCCTACCGGACCGGTGGTGGGGGCGTGGACAGAGGACAACTTGTGGTCGATATTCTGGTGGTAACTCGGGATATCGCTGGCCACGTCCAGCAGCTGCCGAATCACCACCCAGCCGCCAACCACCATAAATGCCGAAGCCAGCAGCACCACGAGGATCACTGCCGGGAGCCGTCGCAGGCGCAGGCGTTCGAGCTTTATCACCGCGGGCGCCAGCAGAAAGTTCAGCGTCAGCGCCATGGCAAAGGGAATCAGCAGATCGCGGGCAAAGTAAAGCGTGAACAGCACCAGCGCGAGAACCAGCATCGGCTCATTGTTGAGCCATCCCCTTTTGTTCCTGTTGATGGCGCCAGCGCCACGGTCGGTGCCATTCATGGTTCATACCTGCAGGGGGGAGTCTTCCCGATTAAAGACTGAGGAGAGCAAGATTGCAACAATTGCTCAGATGCAGACTTGCCAGCGGCGGCCTGGAACCATCTCATATAGGAATGCGTATGCTCCTTACCAGCAGGAACGAGGGAATAAGCCAATGACCACACCGTGGATTACCGGCAACCTGACCGATCAGCAGAGGGCGGTCTTCTATGCCCAGATGTCTGCCGTACAAAAAGACGAAGTGGTGGGCGTATTGCTGGCGTTATTCCTGGGAAGCTTCGGAGCGCACCACTTCTACCTGCGCCGGAACGGTCTGGGCATCCTGTATCTGCTTTTCTGCTGGAGCGGCGTTCCCACCGTTGTCAGCCTGGTGGAATGCATTTTCATGCCCGGCCGCGTGCGCCAGTTCAATGCCCAGCAGGCATCGCTTCTGGCGGCAAGCCTGCAATATGCCATTCCCGCAACTGCAGGGAGCGCGGGGATGGTCCCGTCGCGATCCCTGGCCGCTGCCGCCTGCTCTTCCTGTGGAACACCGCTGGTGCCGGGCGTGAAGTTCTGCAGCCGCTGCGGCACGGCGGTCGTGCAATAGAACTGCGCTCACTCCTACATGTTGGTGTGGCCGGCGCGCATCTCCTCGTTGAAGGTCGGCTTGGTGATGTCGAGCGCGGCGTGCATCTTCGTGTTGTACTCTTCCGCTCTCGCCAGAAGCGTCGCCGTCGGAACGGCGTAGTCATCCGTGAGCACCAGCAGACCCTGCTTCGAGAGATCGCCAGCCATGCGGGCCAGCTCCTCAGCAGTGGTATTCAGATATTGCGCATCGCGCGGATCGGCGATCCAGACGGGCTCGTCTTTTCCCAGTACATGCGAAAGCCAGTAAGCCTTCAGTTCCAGAAACTCAAGCCTGCTCGCATCGTCCGTGTCCGTGAAGAAGAACTTCTTCTGCCAGCGGCTGTAATAGCGCGTCGTGACCGGAACCGGCTGGCGGTTGCCGCTCTTGAGCAGCTCAAGCTGGCCCTGATCCAGTGTCTTGCGGATGGCGTTGTAGATGAAAGTCTCCGCGTAAGGCTGCTCGGGCGCGGGCACGATCTCGGCAAATGTAACCGTCATGCTTGCGGATACCTTCGCGTGCAGAGGCGAGTCTGAGCCGTCTTCCAGATGGACGACGCCGTGGACGACGTAGGTGTCAGCGCCGGAAGTCGACTGATGAAAGGGCCACGCAAACTGGTTGAAGCTGAGCGGCAATCCGGCCTGGGTCACGTATGCGTCCGGGCGCGGATTGCGCAGGCGCTTTGCCGCTTCGCGCAGGTGGACGGTAATTTCCGGCAGCAGGTCGGGCTTCTCGAAGTCGAAGGCGTCGCTCAGCTCCAGCTGCAGCGTCTTCGCCGGAGGCGCGTCTGGAGAAAGCGCCAGCCTGAATTGCGCCGTCGGGCGTTGGTTGAAGTCGGTGCCTGCTTCGGCGGAAAGAATGCTCAATCCGGCTTCGTGGGCAGCTTTGCCCAGCATGGCTGTCAGTGCTGTGTGAAGGTTCGTACTCATCACCCTCTATTTTACCGGCGTAAGGCCGGATTGGCGAAGCGGATGTGACTCCCGAAGACAGGACGACCGCTTAGAGCTCACGCAACTGGCGGTCTACGGCCAGCTTTTCCGCCGTCAGCTGGATCACGGAAGCGGAGTCTGCCCTGCGCTCGGCGTCGCTGATGGCAGCACGCAGTTCGCGTTGACGGCGTTCGAGATGGCGGTGCCGCAATGTGTCGAGCGCCGCTGTGACGCGCTCTACATTGACCGCCTCCAATTCTTCATGGAGCGCCCGCGCCAGCAGGCCGCGCCCGAAAGGATCGTCGATGGCTTCCATGGGATCGCGGGAGCCGCGATGCCGCAGCTGCTTGAGAATCGGAGCGACCGTCAATCCTTCGAAGTGGACTTCATTGGCATCATAGCCGGCGACCGCCGCCTGGCATGCGGGCTCGGAGAGCGCTCCCGCAAGCGCCTGCAGCAAAACCTTCTCCGCTTCGCTGAAGGCAGGGATGGAATGCGCCAGGGAATCGCGGCGCTTCGCGGCTGCTTCCTTTAACTCTTCCCGCACCAGCGCTGAATCGATGCCGAGCTTCTGCGCGGCATCCGCGGCGAATTCGTCGCGGGTGATGCGGTTCGGCATGCGCTTGATATGCGGCAGCAGGAAGTTCAACGCCTCTATCTTCGCCGCGGCGGTCACTGGAGGGAACAGCTGCCGCGCCCGTTCCACCAGATAGTCGGTGTGGCGCTTCGCTCCACGCAGAGCCGCGAAATACGCCTGTGCGCCATGCTCGCGAATATAGCGATCCGGATCGAGTCCGCCTTCGAGCGTCACGACGCCGACGTCAAAACCCTCTTCTGTGAGCAGGGCAATCGACTTCTCCGCCGCATTCGCGCCTGCGGTATCGGGATCGAAGTTCACGATGATGCGGGTCGTATAGCGCGACAGCAGACGCACCTGGGCTTCCGTAAAGGCCGTGCCGCTGGTTGCGATCACGCTCTTCACGCCTGCCAGATAGACCGAGATGCAGTCCATCTGACCTTCCACCAGGACTGCGCCCTTCTGTTCCCGAATGACCTGCTTCGCCTTGTCGAGATTGAAAAGGACGTTGCCCTTGGAATAGAGCGGCGTCTCCGGCGAGTTCAGATACTTGGGACCTGACTTCTCGCCTGCTTCGAGAGCCCGCGCGGTAAAGGCGATGACGCGGCCCGATTCATTCGCGATAGGAAACGTCACCCGCTTACGAAAGCGCGAGTAGAGCGGTCCCGGCTTGCCGTCTTCCTGCTCCTTGAACGCGAAGAGGCCGGACAGGCGCAGTGTCTCCTGATCGGCGACGGATTGCAGACGCTCGCGCAGCGCATGAAACGACTCCGGCGCGTAGCCGATGCGGAACTTCTGGATATCTTCGGGCTTCAGGCCGCGACCGGAAAGATATTCGCGCGCCAAAGCTCCTTCAGCGGATCGGAGCTGCTCTTCAAACCAGGTCGTGGCCAACTCATGCAGCTCAAGAAGTTTGGCGCGCTGGCGGCCTTCCTGCGCGTCTTCTTCCGATGAGAATTCTCGCTTGGGCAGTGGAATTCCGCATTTCTGCGCGACGAAACGAACGGATTCCGGGAAGCTGACGTTTTCAATCTTTTGAATGAAGGAGAAGACATCGCCCGAAACGCCGCATCCGAAGCAGTGAAAAAACTGCCGCGTCGCGTGGACAGAAAATGACGGCGATTTCTCCTTGTGAAACGGACATAAGCCGCTGAAATTCTGCGCTCCGGCCTTTCTCAACCGCACATAGTCGCCGATGATCTTCACGATATCGGCCTGCTGCTTGACGAGTTGTGCGAAGTCGGACACCATCTACCCCAAAACCAGTGGAATGATTCATGAGAATCTGCAGGTTTTATTTGATTTAAACAAATTCTTCAGCAAAAGGAACGCGGCGGCATCCCGGCTGGCGACAAGCCCGTTCTCTCCCTTCTATGGATCAGGCCGTCGTTTTTCCTTGCCCAGGCGTATGTTGATGCCCACCAGCGAACCGTAGACGTTGATTCCGAAGTCCTCGTATCGCGGCTCGGACAGGTAGAAGTTGGATACGTGCATGTATGTCATTCCCGCAGCAATGCTGTATCGGGGATTGAAGTTATACCGCGCTCCGCTGCCCATCATGAGAGTGAATGTCAGGTCCTGCCCCTGTGCATAGAGCACTCCATAGGGCTCTTTCGCATTAATATTGCCGACGCCGCCCCGCGCTTCAAAGTAGGGCACGATCCTCCAGTTGCGCTGGATGAAGTTGCGCCGGATACCGTAGTCGAAGGCGAAATACCGCGTTTCCGGCCCTCGCGGAATTGCGGTGTAGGAGCCGCTGAAGGTGAAGTCGGTGTTGCCGCGCAAAATCCCACGACCCCATATGTCATCCACGTGCCAGCGAAGAGAAGCGATGTTCGGCACGAGCGTGTAGTGAAGCGGCCACGCGTTGAAGCGGCTGCCTACGAGAAAGTCGAAGACGAAAGGAATGTTGTTGGGCAGCCATCCTGATTCGAGAGAAAACTCGAGCTTGTTTTTGTAGTAGATGTCCCGGTTGAAGTCCGAGGATTTCGAGTGAAGGGAAGCTCTCTCCGGAGTTTGGCGATTCGAATCCTGGCTTGGCGCGGGATGCGCGAGCGATACCAGAACGAGTACAACGATGACTGGATTGCTGCTACGCATCCAAGCCGCCTGCCCAAAATCCTATGCAGCTTAGACCCTTCCGATATTGTTTGGCGATCTATTTTTGGACTTTGATCCCGATGCGAATCCAGGATCGTATTTGGGAGCGCCTTCAACCGTGGTGCGGTCCAACGTCGTCTGCGTTTAGCCAAACATCGCAATCACCTCTTCCGGAGTCTGGCCCTGCTCGCGCAAAGCACGCAGGGAGAGCGCATCGTGACGTTTGGCCAGCCTCTGTCCAGCGGCATCGTGCATCAGCGGACAATGGAACCAGGCGGGCGGCTCCAGATTCAGGGCGCGATAGAGGAGAATCTGCCGCGCTGTCGAGCGCAGCAGGTCGGCGCCGCGCACTACTTCCGTGATGCGCATGGCTGCATCGTCGGCCACGACTGCCAGTTGGTAAGCGGGAACGTCATCGCGCCGCCACACGAGAAAATCGCCGAAGTCGCGTCCGGCGACGAAGCTTTGCGGCCCAAAGTGGCCGTCTTCAAAGGCAATCGCTTCTCCGTCGGGGACGCGAAAGCGCCAGTTCAGACCGGCGGGTGATTCCGGTACCGCTGTTTCGTCCAAGGCAGAGGCCGGCCGGCATGTTCCGGGATACAGCGGCTCGTCATCCTCGTCGTGCGGCGCCTGCGCGATGCGGGCCAGGTCTTTGCGTGAGCAGCGGCAGGGATAGACGAAGCCCTCACGCACCAATCTGCGCCAGGTTTCCAGATAGAACTCCCCCCGCTGGCTCTGCGCATATGGAACGTACGGGCCACCCACATCCGGGCCTTCCTGCCAGCCAATTCCGAGCCAGCGAAGATCTTCGAGCATGGCCGCCGCGTACTCCGGCTTCGAGCGTTGCGGGTCGAGGTCTTCATTGCGCATCACGAGCGTGCCGCCGGATTTCAAGGCCCGTTGATACGCGGTCCAGAAAGTTCGTGCATGGCCCAGGTGGAGCAGTCCGGTTGGCGAAGGCGCAAGTCGGCCGCGGTAGGACGAAATCACAGGTTCAGTCTAACGAATGCATTTGCACGCTACCGCAGAATGCCGTGAAGCAGGAAGACCATGGCGACCGTGAGAAACAAGATGCGCCAGCGGTGAAGCATGTCCCATTTTTTGGGTTCCTGCAGCCATCCGGCAGGCAGCGCGCCGGACTCAAGAACAACGATGCGGTTATTGATCGGCACCAGCACTGTCACGCTGTAAATGATGACAGCAATCCAGAGGCCTGCGGCGATGAGCAGAGATGGCAGCGCGGGCTCATGCCGCCGTACGAATGCTTCGATCAGCTTGAGAAGCAGGCACACTCCGTACCAGACGGGCATCGCCTTGCCGAGCAGGGCGGCGAAGAGGCTCAAAGCTTTTGCCTGCACGCGATCCTCAAGCTGCCAGACGACGGGGTTGATGAAGGCAGATACGGCAAGCTCGGTGCCGATCATAAAACCGGAGCAAAGGATGGTAAGTATGTCGAGAGAGTGCATGCGAGGACTCCTGTGGATTTACTCCTTCTGATCCAGCTTCTCCGTATACTGATGCAAAAGGATGTACTGACTAATTTGTCAGCGCTGGAGTTGCGGCCTATGCCTGTTTCGAAAAAAGAGATGTCGGAGTGCCCGATCGACGCTATGTTGTCGGTCGTCGATGGACGATGGAAAGGGACTATTTTGTGGAGGCTGTGTGACGGGCCGCTGCGGACCAGCGAGCTGCGGCGCAGCATTCCCGGAATTACGGAGCGCATGCTGATACGGCATCTGCAGGAGCTGGTGCGCGACGGCATCCTTGCCAGGCATGAAGAAAAACGAGTGCCGCCGTGCGTGCGCTATTCGATCACGAAATATGGATGGACGCTGGCTCCGGTATTGGAACAGATCTGCGGCTGGGGGCGGATACATCTTGCTCGCATGGAAAAAAATGCGCGGCGGTAGGATAGAAGTCACTCAATCGACTTTTTTGAGGAGGCCTGAGTCGTTGGAGTCGATTCTTCTTCATATTCCGTAAGATTTTCTCCCGCAGATTTCACCACAGCACCCAAACCCAGACACACTACAGCCAACGCAATCCCTTCCATCTCAGCCAGCATTCGTTCCGTTCTGGCAAATTCATTGATGGCCCGCCCTCCTAACCAAAATGCAAGACCTGCGATTGCGAAAAAAAGCCAAGCTAATCCTTTAAGGAGAGATGCAAGGACTGATTTTGTTGAAGAACTCATAAAACATGTCACAAGAATGACGAGCACGAACAGAGTAGCATTCATTCACAAGACCGCTTCAGAACAGATCGGGAATGCTGGTGAAGGCGATGCGTGTGGGCGCGGCTGCTTTTGCCAGCAGCATGCTTGCCGGGAAGAGCGTGTCTGTTCCGTACTTGTGGTTCAGCGAATCCATCGTTTCCGAAAGCCGGGTACGCCGCGATTCTGCTTCCAGGCTGGAAAAAAGGCTCAGCGTGTGCAGCTGGTCGGGAACGAGCTCGCCCAGCCACACGCCCACGTAGAACGGTCTCTGATAAAGCTCTCCCTGCGGCAGCTGCGCCCACAGCTTGCAGAGGGCTTCTACCAGAGTTTGATTATCCTGGCATTCGACCACGGTCATGCCGTGCGACCAGCCGCTCTGCGGTATGCCGGAGTAGTGGCGCTTCCGGGCCAGGTCTTTCGGAACGACGAACTTGACGGCCAGCGATACATTCGCCGCCCAGAGATGAGCGGCCCGCAGGCGCATGGCCGCCTTATGCAGCAGCTTATGGGCAATGGCGTAGGCCCCGTCGCGTGAGCGGAACTCCGGCGGCAGCATGTGGCTGTGGCTGATCGATTTCGCATGCGCCAGCTTGGCGTCGTTGAAATCTTCGCCGCGCAGCCAGTAGTAGAGTTTCTCCCCGCCGACGCCGCCCCACACGTCGCTCAGGGCTTCTCGATCCAGGTCCAGTAACTGCTCCATCGTACGAATGCCCCGCGCGTGGAGATGCTTTTCCATGCGCGCGCCGACCCCGGGCAGATCGCGCAGCACGAGCTGCTGGAGGGCGGGCTTCAGGATGTCGTGGGTCAGCGCGACCAGTCCATCCGGTTTTTCCATGTCCGAAGCGATTTTTGCCAGGTAGCGATTGGGAGCCAGCCCCACCGAGCAGCGCAGAGTGCTGCCGACGTTCTTCTTAATCGTCTCTTTCACGCGCCGCGCCAGATCGAGCGCGGCGACCAGCGGCTGCTCGCGACCGATCAGGCTGCAGGCCATCTCGTCGATCGACATCACCGTTGAAACCGGCACGCAGCTCTCGACGGCCTTTACGATTTGATTGTGATAATCGACGTAGAGCTCGTGCCGAGCCTCCACCAGTTCAATGCCCGGGCAGAGGCGTTTGGCTTCGCCGACCTGGGTTCCGGTCTTGACTTTAAAAGCTTTGGCCTCATAACTGGCGGCGATGCAACAGGTTGAGTCGGCCATGACGGGAACCACAGCCACAGGCCGGTTGCGGAGCTCCGGGCGAAGTTCCTGCTCGACGGAGGCAAAATAGGAATTCAGGTCGAGAAAGAGCCATCGCACGCGCGGTTCCGATTTTTCCGCGAGTTGGGCAGTGGTGGTCACAGCAGCAACATTTTCGTATTTTATTCGCCAGAAATCAAATAGGGAATCTATACGCAAAGATAGGAGACCGCATCTTAGTTGATAGTCTCAAGCGCTGCGCGTGCAGTGCCGATAAGGGAGTCGGATCGCTAATTTCGAGAAAAAAAGTTGCTTTATATCGTCTAAAAAATAAGAAGCAGTGAGATGATGGAGGCAATTCGAAGCAATGCGGTCGTATTACTTTTTCCTGGAAGATTGGAAGAGGGGCTAGATTATGTGGTTCCTTAAGATGCACGATTTACTGAGTCACTTGTCACATCTGAGCGATTTTTTGCCGGCCATCCTGGTAACGATTGGTGTTGGGATGTTGATCGGATGCGCGGTCGGTTGCGTTTGCACCCCGTGTGAAGAGAAAGACGATCTCTTCCACAAAGAGGTCTATTAGCAAGATCGCGGAGTCATCTGCTGTTCACAGAGATTCCCCCATCCCTGCCCCTTCCTCCTGCTGTGG
Organism: Terriglobales bacterium; assembly: GCA_015655315.1. Taxonomy (GTDB): domain Bacteria; phylum Acidobacteriota; class Terriglobia; order Terriglobales; family Acidobacteriaceae; genus Alloacidobacterium. The sequence continues at coordinate 2,542 of JAATFH010000264.1, read as the reverse complement.
GATGCGCTCTTCTATAATCCGACTTCATGAGAACATCCGGCCCCACGATACGGGCAGAATCTCTCGAAGAACTCGCACGTCGTAACCGCCTTGCCGAAGAAGGCGGCGGCGCAGAGCGGCGCGAACGCCAGCATCGCGAGGGCAAGCTCTCGGCACGCGAGCGCATCGTCCTGCTGCTCGATGAAGGCACCTTCGAGGAAACCGACAAGTTCGTTACCCATCGCTGCACCGACTTCGGCATGGAGCAGAAGCGCATTCCCGGCGATGGTTTCGTCACCGGATACGGACGCATCGATGGCCGCACCGTCTTCGTCTTCGCGCAGGATTTCACCGTCTTCGGCGGCTCGCTCTCCGAATCGAACGCAGCCAAAATCGTCAAGCTCATGGACATGGCGATGCGCGTCGGCTCGCCCATCATCGGGCTGAACGATTCCGGCGGCGCGCGCATCCAGGAAGGCGTTGTTTCCCTCGCAGGCTACGCGGATATTTTTCTGCGCAACACGCTGGCCAGCGGCGTGATACCGCAGATATCGGCCATTCTCGGCCCCTGCGCGGGCGGGGCGGTCTACTCGCCCGCCATCACCGACTTTACGCTGATGGTGGACAAGACCTCTTACATGTTCGTGACCGGACCGGATGTCATCAAGACGGTGACGCACGAAGAAGTCACCAAGGAAGAGCTGGGCGGTGCGAGCACGCATAATGAGCGTTCCGGCGTAGCTCATTTCATGGCGCACGACGATGCTGAGTGCCTCGCCATGATCCGCGAGCTGTTCAGCTTTCTGCCCTCGAACAATATCGACGATCCGCCGCGCCGCAACTGCACCGATCCTGTGGACCGCGCCGATCCTGAACTCGATTCTCTTGTGCCTGCGGAATCAAACCAGCCCTACGACATCAAGCAGGTCATCGAGCGCATTGTTGACGACGGCTATTTCTTTGAGGTGCACGAGCACTTCGCGCGCAATATCGTTATCGGCTTCTCCCGCATGAATGGCCGCCCGGTTGGCATCGTCGCCAACCAGCCTGCTTTTCTTGCGGGCGTGCTCGATATCGATGCTAGCGTCAAAGCCGCACGCTTTGTGCGCTTCTGCGATGCTTTCAACATCCCGCTTATCACGCTTGAAGATGTGCCCGGATTTTTGCCGGGAACGCAGCAGGAGTACGGCGGCATCATCCGCCACGGAGCCAAGCTGCTCTATGCGTTTGCCGAGGCGACGGTGCCCAAGCTCACAGTGATCACGCGCAAGGCTTATGGCGGCGCTTACTGCGTCATGAGCTCGAAGCATATCCGCACCGACCTGAATCTGGCGTGGCCTACCGCGGAGATCGCCGTGATGGGACCGGAGGGAGCGGTCAACATTGTCTACGGCCGCGAGCTGCATGAATCGGTCGCCGAAGCCGAGGCCACCGAAGGCCCTTTGACTGAGGAACGCAAACAGCAGTTGCTGGCCTCGGCGCGCGCAGAGAAGGTCCACGAATTCCGCGAGCAGTTCGCCAACCCCTATGTCGCCGCCGAGCGCGGCTATGTCGATGCCGTCATTCTGCCGCGCGAGACGCGCCGACGGCTGATCACAGCGCTTGAAATGCTTCAGGGCAAGCGGGATAAGAATCCGCCGAAGAAGCACGGGAACATTCCGCTGTGAGCGAAGCGATCAGTACAGCGACAGCCGATCACTACGTCTGGGGCGAGATATGCGACGGCTGGCATCTGGTGCGCTCCCAGGAACTCAGCGTAATTGAAGAGCGCATGCCTGCGGGAGGCGAGGAGCAGCGGCACTGGCATCAACACGCGCGGCAATTCTTCTATGTCCTCGAAGGCGAGCTGACGATGCAGTTCGATGACAGAAGCGTTGCCCTGAAATCGCGTCGGGGTATCGAGATTGCTCCGGGCCAGCCGCACCAGGCGAAGAATCTGTCGCATGCGGACACGCGCTTTCTGGTGATCTCGCAGCCGCCCAGTCACGGTGACCGCCAGACATAAAATCACGCAAAGCCTCTTTCATGAAATCAGCATCTCTGTGTAAAGCACGTAAATGGGATACCAGCAGGAGATGCGCTCATGGCTGCTTCGCCGAAAAAGTGGGTCAGGAACGTGAAGACCGATTCCACGCACCCGCCGGAAGGACTTTTCAAGAAAAATCCTGAGACAATTGCCCGCACGCTTGCGTCGAAGAAGGTGTCGCCCAAGGGCCCAGGCTCCGGCATGAGAATGCTGACCTATTTCATCAATCGAGCAGGAAAGGTGCTGAGCGCAGAGGACAAGGCCCGGCTCGAAAAGGCGAAAGAGCTGCTCTCGCGGCGAATCGAAAGCGCTCGTAAGAAAGAGCGCAATCGAGCAGCCTGATCGTTTCTCGTCAAAGGTTTCGGGTCTGCCCGAGACTCCAACCGCGTTGCACACGATTAAATGAGGTGATTTATGGCTCCTCGCATCACTCTGGAAAGAAGCGAACGCAAAGCACCGGTGCAGGCAATGCACCTTGGTCCTACGTCGCCCGAGCAAACCATCCGCATTTCCGTCATCGTGAAACGAAAGAATCCC
>JAATFH010000110.1 GCA_015655315.1 Terriglobales bacterium | reverse complement strand
TCGTGCATCCGGGCATAGGCGTTGGCAGCGTTCGGCGTGAGATTCGGTACCAGCGTGAAATAGCCACCAGAGGCGTCGTCGATGTGGATGCGAAATCCATAATGCTGACGTAGCTCCAGGAGCGCGTCCAGAGGATCAACCGCGCCTGCGGAAGTTGTTCCCAGCGTAACGACGACCGTTCCGATTTCTCCGGCCAGCAACGCGGCTTCTAGGGCAGCCAGATCCATGCGTCCACGCGCATCGGCTGCGATGTTCTCAAAAGGGAGGCCGAGTACAGAGCTGATGCGGTTGTGGGTATAGTGAGCGTTTTCCGAGGCGACAATCTTCTTGCCGGGTGCGAGCCTTCCCGCTACCCACAGGGCTTCAAGATTGGCGAAGGTCCCCCCGCTGGTCAGGTGACCCAGGTATTCCGTCCAGCCAAACATACCGGCGATTTCCCGGACCGCCTCGATTTCGAGATGCGAACTGGCGCGGCCTCCATCCAGCGCGTGGTTATTCGGATTGATCCACATGGCCAGCGCGTAGGCCGCACGCGCAATCGGATGCGGAGGCTTCAACATCTGTCCGGCGTACAGTGGATGGAAGTAAGGGTAATTATCGGCGAGCCGCTCGGTAAGCTCTGCTAAAACCGCACGCATGGCATCGGTGGATGCTGCTTCAGTCGATGCCATATTTGATGAAGGAAGACGCGCGAAGGCCTGTTGCAGCTTCGGCAAGGCCTCGCTTAGGAGTTGCAGCGCCTGATCCTGTTTCATACGAGTCAGTCACAGGATACCGGTATTATCCGGTGAACTGGCGAATTCAGCTCCGCTCGCCCATGACAGTATTTCTACTGCAGATACATGTCATCGATGTAGCACCAGCTCCAGTTCTCGCCCCGCTCTGCCGACTTGATGATCGGGTGCTGCGTTGTATGGAAGTGCGCGCGGGCATGGCGGTTCTTCGACGAATCGCAGCAGCCCACGTGACCGCATTCAAGGCACATGCGCAGATGCACCCAGCTGTCGCCTGTCTTCAGGCACTCTTCGCAGCCCTTGCTGCCGGGCTTTACCTTCTTTACGTGGTCTTTGACGTGGGGACACGCTGCTTCTGCCATTCATTCCTCCGATTGTTCGAGCTTAACCATTTTGCTTTGAATCGTCGCATGTGTCGAGCGGAGGCTGCCACTCTCTCATTTACGCTGGAACAGGTGAAATTCTCCACGATGCAAGAAGAACTGCCGTTTCCTGAAGGCGCTGCGGCATCGTCTGAGCCTCGGTCCAGGCTCGGACCCCTTTCGAGCGTGGCCGCAGTCTGCCTCTGCGGGGTGTTCGCCTTCATCGATCTCTACGCGACGCAGCCCTTGCTGCCGCTCTTCACGCACATCTTTCATGCATCGAAGGCCGCCGTAGGGCTGACGATCAGCGCCACCACGCTGGGGGTCGCCATTGCAGCGCCGTTCTTCGGGGCCTTTGCCGAACGTCTCAGCCGCCGCCGGGTGATCGTATGGTCGATTGCCGCGCTGGCGGTGCCCACACTTCTGGCGGCAACGGCGCCGGGGCTGCACGCGCTTATCTTCTGGCGTTTTGTGCAGGGGCTGATCATGCCCGGCATCTTCGCCCTCACGATCACCTACGTAGGCGAAGAATGGCTGCCTCAATCCGTTGCCCTGGTGATGAGTATCTACATCAGCGGCACGGCACTCGGAGGCTTTATCGGGCGCATCATCTCCGGCCTTGCTGCAGAACGGCTCAGCTGGCACTGGGGGTTCGTCATCCTCGGCCTGCTGACATTGGCAGGCTCGCTTCTGGTTGCCCGCTGGCTGCCTCACGAAAAGCATCCGCGGCACATGCATGCAGAGACAAGCTGGAGCGCTCAGCTTTCCGGCATGCTGCAGCATCTGCGGAACCCTCGTCTGATCGCGACCTTCGCGGTCGGTTTCAATATTCTCTTCTCGCTGGTCGGTGTCTTTACTTACATCACCTTCTATCTGGCAGCGCCGCCGTTCGGGCTCTCTACCGAGGCGTTGAGTTACCTCTTCGTCGTCTATCTGGTGGGGCTTGTGGTGACTCCGGCTGCCGGCTATCTGATCGGACATGTCGGGCTGCGCGCCGGACTTGCCGGAGCCATCGGCCTTTCTCTTCTGGGAGTTCTGCTGACACTCTCGCACTCGCTTGCATGGGTGATCTGCGGGCTGGCATTGCTGTGCACTGGAGTCTTCATCTCACAGGCCTCGGCGACGAGCTACCTGCGCGAGGCTGCCCCTGCAGGCGGACGCGTCTCGGCGGCGGGGCTCTATCTTTCCTGCTACTACATCGGCGGAACGGTTGCTGGTGTTGTGCCGAGTTATCTGTGGACGCTGGGCAAATGGCCCGCCTGTGTCGGCTTTATCGCTGTACTGCAGCTGGTGACGCTGGGGATCGCGCTGATTGGCTGGCGCGAACGCGACTAACCGGCGCTGCGGACGAGCCCGCGCTTGGCCTGGATCTCGATGTAGATGTTGACGAGCGAGAGCGCTGCCGGTGTTACGCCGGGAATGCGGCTGGCCTGTCCGATGGTCTGCGGACGGACGCGCATGAGCTTCTCCTGCATTTCGCGCGAGAGGCCGCTGACGTTCTTGTAGTCGAACCACTCGGGAATGGTGCGTTCTTCGGCCTTCTTCAGCTTGTCGATGGCCTTCTTCTGCTGATCGAGATAGCCGGAATACTTGATCTCGGTCTCTACCGACTTCAACTCATTCCGGATGTGAGCCGGCAAAGGCTGAAAAGCAGATCCATGACTGCGCTTCGCTTCGTTCAGGATGACATCGTCATGGGTCCATGCGCTGAACAAAGTGGCATTCGCCGTCAGCAGTTCTTCGCGGATCAGCGGGAAAAGCAGATCAATCGTCACTTCAGGGCGCTTGAGCAATTGCGCATAGGTCTGTCCGGCGATGCTGCCGAGTTGCGCGGTCAATTCAGGCAGCATCGCTTGCAGACGCTCTTGGTTGACCTTCTTTGTGGCCAGCAGCTTTTCGAGCGCGACCGCGCGGGCCTGTTTCTGCTCATAGTCTTGCCAGGCAGTGTCGGGGATGAGGCCGAGACGGCGGCCATGGGGTGTCAGGCGGCGGTCGGCGTTGTCGATGCGCAGATGCAGGCGGAACTCGGCGCGCGAGGTGAACATGCGGTAGGGCTCGTTGGTGCCCTTGCTGATGAGGTCGTCGATCAGGATGCCGGTGTAGGCTTCGGTGCGGTTGAGGGTGAAGGGCAGCTCACCTTTGACGTGCAGGGCGGCGTTGATTCCGGCCATGATTCCCTGGCACGCGGCTTCCTCGTAGCCCGAGGTGCCGTTGATCTGGCCTGCGAGGTAAAGGCCCTGGAACTGCTTGACTCTCAGACTTCTGTCGAGTTCCGTCGGGTCGATGGCGTCGTATTCGATGGCGTAGCCGGGGCGCAGCATCTCGGCGTTTTCAAGGCCGGGAATCTAGTGGACGATTTCCCACTGGACTTCCATCTGCAGCGAGGTGGACATGCCGTTGACGTAGACCTCGTGCGTGTTGAGGCCTTCGGGTTCGAGGAAAAACTGGTGCTGTTCCTTGTCCGGGAACTTGACGACCTTGTCCTCGATTGACGGGCAGTAACGCGGCCCCGTGGCCGTGATCTGCCCGGAATACATCGGCGAGCGCATGACGTTCTCGCGGATCAGGCGCAGGGTTTCTGGGGTGGTGTAAGCGATGTGGCAGGAAATCTGGCGCTGCTTGATCTCCTTGGTACGGAAACTGAACGGGGTCGGGTCCGCGTCTCCGGGCTGCTCTTCGAACTGCTTCCAGTCAATGGTGCGGCCGTCGAGGCGCGGCGGTGTTCCGGTCTTGAGGCGGCAGCCACGCAGTCCGAGGCGCTTCAGCGCTTCGCCGAGCAGCACGCTGGGCGGTTCGCCGCTGCGTCCTGCGGGGTAGTTCTCTTCACCGCAGTGGATGAGGCCGTTCAGGAATGTTCCAGTAGTGATAACGACTGCGCCTGCGTGCACAATCCGGTTGTCGCGGAGTTTTACACCGACGATCTTACGACCATTGCATGGAGCAGACGCGCCTTCAGCGCCATGCTCGATGCTGCTGGCCTCGTCGACTCTGGCTACGCTCCCGTTGGTCGCTCCTACCGGGGCAAAGACTACGTCAGCTACTTCTTCTTGTTTAATGAACAGATTTGGCTGCGATTCGAGCATTTCGCGCATTTTTACGCGGTAATGCTGCTTGTCGCATTGCGCTCGGGGCGACCACACGGCCGGGCCGCGGGAAGTATTGAGAAGGCGGAACTGGATGCCTACGGAGTCGGCTATTTCGACCATGATGCCCCAGAGAGCGTAGACTTCGCAGACGAGATGG
>JAATFH010000273.1 GCA_015655315.1 Terriglobales bacterium | reverse complement strand
CAGGCACGTTGCATGTCGCAGGCGCTGCGCAAGCTCACCGGAACGGTTTCGAAGACGCGCACCTGCCTGATCTTCATCAATCAAATCCGCGATAAGATTGGCGTCATGTTCGGTAATCCGGAGACGACAACCGGTGGCCGCGCGCTCAAGTTTTACTCTTCTGTTCGCATCGATATCCGCCGTATCTCGGCTGTGAAGGAAGGAGACGTGGTCGTCGGCGCACGTACGAAAGTCAAGATCGTGAAGAACAAGGTTGCCGCGCCCTTCCGCGAAGCCGAGTTCGACATTCTCTATGGCGAAGGCATCTCGCGCGAAGGCGACGTGCTCGGTCTGGCCGTAGCCAACAACATCGTCGAGAAGTCCGGCGCGTGGTACAGCTACAGCGGCGAACGCATCGGCCAGGGCCGCGAAAATGTCCGCAGCTTCCTCAAAGACAACAAGGACACGTTCGAGAAGATCAACACTGAACTCCGCCAGAAGCTGAAGATCGGCGCTCCCGCCCCGGCGGAAATCCCGCCAGTGCCCGTCAACGGAGCAGCCGCCGCGCAGGAAGCCGTGCGTCCAGCAAGACGGCAGTAAACCAACCCACATTTAAAGACGGACGGCAGGCTGAATGCCTGCCGTTTCTCTTTGGCTCACTGTAGTTATGTATGTTAGTATATGTATGTATAGGAGTAGCGATGACACAAAGCGATCAGGTCATCCAGTATGTTCTGCGTTCTTACATCGAGCCTGCGAAAAGGCGCGGCGATTCGGCTGTGAGCATTAAAGCAGGTGATGTGCATAAGGCATTGCAATGGAATAACCGTGTTCCATCGGTTTGCCAGGCATTGTCTTCCAAGCGATTTTTGGAACAGAACCACCTTACTTTGATTGAAAAACAAGGGCCTCCTTCTGGATTAAGCACGACCACTGTTTTCACGTATCGCTTGCAAACCCCGGAGGAGTCTACGAAACCCGTTAAGAAAGCGAGCCTGCTGCTCTCGCTTCAGGGAGCGGGAAGGGACCTATTTAAAAAACTCGGCGGCGGAGAAGCATTTCTGCAGGAAGAACGGCGCAGTTGGAACACAGAGCTGCCGAGGAGAAAAGCGTGAGCCGCATCTATTGGGATACGATGCTGTTCATTTATTTCATTGAAGACCACGCCGTGTTCGGGTCAAAAGTGCGCCATATCTACGAAAGGATGCAGGAGCGCGGCGACACTCTTTCTACCAGCACTCTGACTTACGGCGAGGCGCTGACGGGGCCGCTTAAAGGTGGGGATAGCAAGCTGACCGATCAGATGAGGCAACTCTTCCATGCTGATGAGATTGAGCTGCTGCCCTTCCTGCGTAGCACAGCGGAACTATATGCCTCCATCCGCGCAAAGGGAACTGCATCTGCTCCTGATGCAATTCATCTCGCAACGGCTGCTGAAAATCATACGGACTTATTTCTTACAAATGATAAGCGCCTCCATCGTCTGGCGATTCAGGGCATACATTTCATCGCTGGGTTGGATGGAACCATATTTTGACAGAGCCAGCATTGTCAGGACGGTGCATCCAGCCTAGGTGGCAGCTTGCTACAATTCATCTGGCGTGAATACTGTAAAGGCTATCTATCCCGGCAGTTTCGATCCAGTCACCAATGGACACCTTGATCTCATTGCGCGTGGATCGAAGATCTTCGATCACCTGGTCGTAGCCATACTCCGAAACTCAGCCAAGAACCCGCTATTTACCGTCGAAGAGCGTCTGGAAATGCTCACCGAAGCACTCGCCGGATTCAATAATGTCTCCGTCGCCACCTTCGATGGTCTGCTGGTTGACTTTGTTCGCGAGCAGCACGCGCAGGCAGTGATGCGCGGCATCCGCGCCATAAGCGACTATGAGTACGAGTTGCAGATGGCCCTCATGAATCGCCGCCTCGCTCCGGACATCGAAACCATCTTCCTCATGCCCGACGGGAAATACTCCTTCGTCAGTTCGCGGCTGGTGAAAGAAGTTTTTACCCTCGGAGGCTCGATTGAAGGATTAGTCCCGCAATTTGTCATCGACCGGCTGGCAGCAAAGAGCAGGTAGCTACATGCTTTCTCAATGGAAAGAGAATCGTGTTCGCAGGATAAGTGGTGCTTTTGGTTTTCTTGGTTTCTGTCTTTGGTTTACTGCTATGTACCTGAGACAGAGATGGTATGAGGTGCTCTCGCGGAGTCCAGCAGGCGCAAGTGGGAATATTTATCCTTACAACTTTCACGGGATTGCACTTTACCTAACCCACAGGCAGCAAACCACGGTCCAAGTTTTGGAGGTTGCGGCATTTGCATTTTTTCTCGTAGGGATTGTTTTCGATATCGTGCGTCGGCGGAAATTCCAGAGCCAACCCTAAGCAGCAACCTCCAGATTTTTCGCGCGTTCCGCCTCTCCATCTCCGCCTTTGATTCCCAGCAGGTTCAGGATCGGTGCGGTGCTCATGGTGGTCACCAGGGCCATCACTACCATAATGGTGAAGAGGCT
>JAATFH010000340.1 GCA_015655315.1 Terriglobales bacterium | reverse complement strand
GCTCACGGTGGCCAATGTCGTCGTGCCGTCGAGAAAGGCAATAGAGCCAGTGGGGATGGCTGTGTTTCCGGACGGTGGAACGACCTTAGCGGTGAAGTTGACGCTGGTGCCGGCAACCACGGTCGTGGCCGAGGCGCTGAGCGTGGTGGTCGTAGCGGCGGGAGGAACGACGGTGACAGTGACCGAGCCGAAGTTCAGCGCACTATAGTAGGTGTCGCCTGGGTACCTGGCCGAATAAGTGTGGGAGCCCGGAGCAACACCGCTCAGCACCACGCTGGCGAGGGTGCCGTTGGCCGAGAGCTTTGCTTCTCCGACGATGTTCGTGTCCTCGATGAAGCGGATGGAATTCGTCAATGCGGGAGAGCCGATGGCCAGAATTCCGGGAACGGCTCCGTAAAAACCGGGAGAGTAGTGAGTGGTCTGCGACATGATCGGCTGCAGGACGGCGTTGAGCGTAAATGAAGTTCCCTGCGGGATGCTGAGCGTCTGCAGATTCGTTGCGCTGCCCGTGGCCGCCGAGCTTCCAGAAGAGAGATAAAGATCGCCAGTGGTGTATGGCCAGGTCGATGCGGGGCAGGAGTACGCTTTGGACCTCTCCTGCATGGAAGTGGCAAACGCATAGGAGTTGCCGTTGAGCGTGAGATCGGTGTTCTGGTACGTCATATGCTGATCCTTGTCGGAAGTCGCCGCGGCGAGTTCGTTGAGGACCGGCGGATAAATATTCGTAAGGGTGCTGATGAGATTGCCCCTCGCGGTAATCGAGGAGATGGTGGTATCGCCGGGAGCGGGATTCGTGGCCGGATCGGGATCGTCGAAAACGACATTGTCGAGGGCGAACTGGCTGACAAAGTTCGGCGGGGCACCGTTGAAGAGCAGCTTATAGGTGCCGGGAGCAGCGGGAGTAACTGGCAGTCCGCCCCGGAGCGTGGGAAACTGCGGCGTCGGTGCAAGGACGTGAATGTCCTGAAAAGTGATGCCGGTAACCGTGGGGTAATTGGGCCCTGTTATGGAGACGGATGCGTTGATCTGGAGCGGCGTCTCTAGGTCCTGCACGCAGATCGATTTGAAGGTGATATTGGAGAAGGCGGCCGCCGGCTTTGTCGCGTCGCGAGTCCCGGTCATCGGAACGATCTGGATTGCGTGAAGGGTTCCAATGGAATTGGGAAGAGCTTGGGTGTACTGCAGGGGATTCTTCGGGTCGGGATTGGTCACGTACTTCTGCATTTCACTTTCGGTAACGCCATTTACAGTGCGGTTCGCCACATCGACGACGGGCAGATCTCCGGTCATGTTGGAGTTTTCAACCAGGACGTTCGAGATCGGCGTCGTACCGATTGCTCCGTCGCCCAGAAGAGCAATACCTCCCTTGCTGTATAGGTGGAACTTGTTCACCGTGATGTTAGCCGTGGGTCCGCCATTAGTGCCTAGCGCTATGTCCTGATCGCCGTTGGAAACGGTGGTGTCATAGATGGTCATGTTGGTTCCACCGGGATCGAATCCGTCGGTATTCCCAATGTTCCAGGGGGACTGGACCTTTACGCCCCACACCGTGATTCCGTCTCCCTTCAAAAGAATGGTGTGGAACGGCGGATTGCGGACGGTGAACTTGTAGAGGGTCATATTGTCGCCAGTGGCCCTGATTACAGACGGGCTGGCCTGCTCGGTTGTGTCCGTCTTTCCCTCTGTCAGTTGCCACCATGTCATTCCGGCATCGCTTCCCGAGAGGAGGGCACCGCCGCCCTGAGCATCGATGATGCCGTATCCATAGATACCGCTGCCGGCGCCCATGCTAATCAGGCTTATGCATCCCACTAGGCCTGGATATGGGCCATCGGTGCCGCAATAGACCGTCGGATTCTGGTTCGAATTTCCGGGTAAGTAGTTCGGGTCCTGATAGTTGGCCGGATCGAGCGAAGCGTAGACAGTAACGCCTCCGTCGATGATGAGGGAGGTTCCCGGCGGGATTGTGACGGGATTGATGAGAAAGGCATTGTAGGAAGCGTCGGTGCCGAGAGCAAGCTCGACGGCCTGTCCCGGGCTGTTCTTGGCGCAGTCATTCAGATCATTTGTCAGCGTCGAGGTTTCAGCCTCCGATTCGGTATCCTGCTCGGTCACGCTGGAACCGACAACCGGTCCGCTTGCCGTGGACTGCAGCGGTGCATGATAAACAGCACAGGTCGCAGGAAAGACCGGCTCAGTTATAGCGCGCGTATCCTGCGCATGTCCCCGAAGCGGGAACCCGGTGATCACAACAAAGAACAGGATCAGGAAACTGGGATAGAGCCTATGCCCGGCGAATGCACGGTTGCTGTCGAAACTCGTCAAGTTGGCGATGCCAGCGGCTGGGTTGGTCGTGCTGCAGCTCATGAGCCCTCTCTTTTTTTGGCTTTCCGGAGAACGATTCGCTTCCCGGCTCCATCGCAATCAACAAAAAGTGTACGCAGGCGAGTTGAATACGAATCAAAAATATTTGCTGGAAAGCAGCCCGCGTTATCAATCTGCTGCATGTACGAGAAGCGATGGCGAAAGATGAGAGCGTCCCGCAAGGCACGAAAAGATGCGAATGCATCCCGAGAATGCAAGGGTACAGAACGGGTATTTCAAAGAACGAGCCTCTGTAAGTTCAGCTCATTCAAATTGAATGCTTTTTTCAAAGCGTCCGGATGGCTATGACACTTGCGTTCGGATCGGGGGCTTGTTGTGGCAGGTCAATTTCGATGCCTTGTTCAGACTGACGGAATTTCAGCGCCGGTCCGCCTGCAAGCATTCGCGCGGAAATGACTTTTGCCCCCAGTCCCTGGATAGCCAGGGGTGCGGATGGCCAATCGAAAACATGCACGTAGACGGTCTCCCGTTTGGCTGTGGTTCGGATTGAGCTTACTCCCTGAATCGGACCATAGGTGGTGCCGTAGATAGACTCGCCGTTCACGGCAAGCCAATCCCCGATGGCGCGCAGCCGCTCCTGAAATTCAGGTTGAATCACGCCGTCCGGTTGCGGTCCGACATTCAGCAGGAAATTGCCTCCGCGGCTTGCCACTTCCACCAGGCCGCGAATCAGGAACTGGGAAGATTTGTAATTGTGGTCGTGCATGTTGTATGCCCACGTATCGTTGATGGTCATACAAGTCTCCCAAAGTTGAAAATCTTCCGCCCGAGGAATTCCCGGCTTCAGTTCCTTCTGGACATTTTGTTCCCAGCCAAAGAAGTGGGCTGCCTTGGTTGGGATCTCTTTGGGAATAAATTGTTCGGGAGTTACATAGTCGCCGGGCACGCCGATGCGATCATTGACCAGTGTTGCGGGCTCTAGATCGTGGATCAGGCGGAGGAAACGTCTGCCATTATATTTTTCCTGATGGTAAAGGCCGTCAAACCAGATCAGGACAACCGGGCCATACTTTGTCAGCAGTTCGGATAATTGCAACTGCATATAGTCGAGGTAGAGCGGCCAATCCGGGCGATCCGGCTCGCCATTCCAGTTCTCGCGGACAAGTTTCGCTGTGTCGCGAAAGCCCGGGTGATGCATATCCGGGGGAGAGTAATAAAAGCCGAGACGCATGTTTCGCTTATCGCAGGAATCCGCTAACTGCTTCACGATATCTTTGCCGTAGGGCGTGTTTGTAATCTTGTAATCCGTGTAGGACGAGTCGAACATGCAAAAGCCGTCATGGTGTTTTGTAGTGAACACCATGTATTCCTGTCCGGCAGACCGCGCGAGGTCGATAAATGCATCCGGATCGAATTTTGTCGGGTTGAAGCGCTTCCACAGTGCTCTGTAATCCACTTCGCTGATCCCGTCTGGCGTGGGTCTCATAATCGGCCATGAGGCCTCTACGCTGGCGAGCGAATATGGGCCCCAATGTATGAACATGCCGAACTTTGCATTGCGATACCAGGCTGTTCGATCGTCCTCGCAACTCGAACCGAATGCGAACTTCGGCAGCAGAGGCAACGACGATGCCGCCAGAGTAGATTTCAGAAAATTTCGACGGTTCCACATTTGAGCGCTCATATGCCGTAAAACCTTAAAGTGTCGTCAATTTCGTTGTCAAGCGTCTTTGAATTTAATAATCGTAAAATAAGGAATGTATCGCTGAGCTGAGCGGCGGGCTCGCTTTCGCGGGAATAACCTGTTGAAGTATTTGAGCGCTTATTTATATAATCTCCCCTTGCTGGAGATATCTAGCGGAGGATCATGTCTCGAACAGTGCAGGTCGCCTTGATTGCCGGTCCGATGTATGAGCGCCTCTACGACGCACTCGAAGTATTCCATGCAACTCGTCGCGTGACCGTCGAAATCGAATACAGCGGCGATCATCCGGCACTCAACGAACACCTGGCATCGACGGAGAATCCACCTTACGATCTGGTCTCCACGCATACAAAATACGCGCCCTCTCAACTGCGTTTTCTGGCGCCGTTGCAACCGCACGTTCTTCCAGAAGAGCTTGCGGACTTCTATCCCAGGCTGCTTGAGATGGCATCCGTCGACGGTAACCTGCTTGGTATTCCAAGAAATATCGATGTGCGTTTGCTGCACTATCGCACCGACTTAATCGATGCGCCGCCGCAGACATGGGATGAACTCTTCGAATTGGCGTCGCGCCTGACAAGGCCAGATGACTTCTACGGTTTCGTCTTTCCCGGACGGGAGTCCGGGCTGTTCGGAACATTTTTTGAGCTGGTAGAAGCGGCGGGCGCGCAATTATTTCCTCAGGAAAAGATTCCGGACATCCTGAACGAAGGCGGACGCTGGGCGCTGGGACTGCTTTCCCGCATGTATGCACAAGGCATCGTTCCGCCGCAAATGGTTGACTGGCACTACGACGAGGTACATCGCTTCTTCCGTGAAGGCCATGCGGCAATGGTTGGCGACTGGCCTGCGTACTACCAGGCATATCTCGATCCAGCCCAGTCTCGTGTCTACGACCGCTTCTCCGTAGCAGCCTATCCGGCAGGTCCTTCGGGAGCCTCAAAGACGTACGGAGGAAGCCACACCTTTGCTCTTACGCATCGTGGGGCTGACAATCCCGATGCCGTCGAACTGCTCCATTTCCTCACGGCGCGGGAACAGCAGCAGGGAGAAGCAGCCCGAGGTAGCGTTCCCGTTTGTCGCTCCGTCATGCAGCAGGTTCTCGAGTTCGCCTCAGAGAAAGAACTCAAGCGATGGCACACTCTTGAGTCTGTCATCGAAGATTCCGTTCTCATCCCGCCCAAGATGGAGTGCTATCCGGAGATAGAGGCAGTTCTGTGGCGCACCGTGCAGAAGGCGGTGGTGGGAAAGCTGAGTACAGAGGATGCGCTTGCGTCGATCGTGAGTCAGATCACAGGTATTATCGATGCTCATTAAAAGGACACGTCAATTTCCTGGGACTGCAGTTCGTTGTTCAGTATGAAAAGAAACTAACGCCTATGTTGATCAAAGCTGCTACGACACGCGATGCACGATTTCAACTCGAACCGGGAGCAGGTTCGGACGCCGTGCACTCATCGCCGGAATATTCCTTTGCTGTAACCTGCCTCACGCTCGACAACGGATTGCAAGGTGTGGGGCTGGTGCTGACAATGGGGGAGGGAAATGACCTCGTTTGCAGCGCCATTGAAAAGTTAGCCCCGCGCTTGATCGGGAGCGATATCGAAGAGTTGATGGCCGATTTCGGTACGCGATTCCGCGCGTTTGCGGATGATCCCCATCTGCGGTGGCTCGGCCCGCACAAAGGCGTCGTGCACCTCGCGCTGGCTTCCATTACCAATGCCTGCTTCGACCTTTGGGCGAAGGCGAGAAATATGCCGCTGTGGAGCCTGCTTCTCAACCTCTCTCCAGTGGAGGTTGTGAATCTGCTCGACCTCAGCTATCTCGAAGACGTTTTGGATCGTCAGGCAGCTTTGCAATTACTCTCGGAGCAGCAGCTAAGCCGCTCTGATCGCATGGAAATTCTCGAACGCGGCTATCCCGGATACGACACCAGTGTCGGCTGGTATCACTACGATGACGATCAGATTATTGATAACGTCCGGCGCAGCCTCGATCAGGGATTCGGCGCCTTCAAGTTGAAAGTGGGCGGCGCTCTCGAACGCGATGTGCAACGGGCGCAAGGTCTCCGGCGAATCGTAGGACCAGGCGCGGCCATTATGCTGGATGCGAATCAGCAATGGTCGCTGCCGGCAGCGATCCTCGCATGCAAAGAGCTCGCAAGCATAAATCCGTACTGGATCGAAGAGCCCACTCACCCCGACGACATTCTCGCTCACAGAAAGCTCGCCGCTGAAATTGCTCCACTCGCTCTT
>JAATFH010000480.1 GCA_015655315.1 Terriglobales bacterium | reverse complement strand
GCCAGACGCAGCAGGACAACGGAGCGCCGGACATGCTCATGCTCTTCCGGGGGAACCTGACGCATCGTGCGGCCAGTCGGTTCGGGTCGGCTCTTGCCCAGATACCGCGCAATGGCGGAAGTGACGACGCGCTGCACCGGCGTAAATCCGAACATTTCCGAATTGGCGATGATGTACTGCGCGTGCCGGTGATAGCCCTGATAATTCATGAACTTGCCGATATCGCGCAGTATGGCTGCGGTTTCGAGCCAGGTGAGATATTCGGGCGGGAGCTTGTGCACGGGATCGAGGTCGCGGAAGAGCTGCGCCGCGTGCTGGCGCACCGGCTCGGCCTGGCGCGGATCGTTGCCGTACTTGCGGCAGGTTTCGAGCACTGACTCCCAGCGATCGCGCTCGAACTGCTGGTGGGCCGTGGCGCGCGGGTCCTGCTCGGCAAGCATCTGCGCGAGAATACCGTCGCGCAGGCCCATCGTTGAATAACGAAAGCCGGGTAGCTTGTAGTCTTCGAGCAGCTCCGCAAAAACATGCGCCCCGGCGACGATGATCTCCGAGCGGCGTGGGCCAACACCCTGCACGCTCATGCGCTGGTCATTCGTCATCTTCGTGAGCTTCTCGGTGAGCTTGCGCACGCTCAGCGTCGGCGTAATGAGGGGCTTCTTCCCGGAGCGCTGCTTTTCCACCAGGTGGCTGGCTTCAGAAAGCGCCGCGGCTGTTCCGGAGGTGGCGATGACGGTCTGCACCTGTATCGGCTTGACCCGGCGCTCGGCGCGGCGCAGTTCACGGGCAATGAACTGCTTGAGGCGGGCGATGTCTTCTTTCGACGGCGGATCGGTGTGCAGAAATTCTTCGGTAAGGCGGACGGCGCCCAAAGGGACGCTGATCGTCTCCTTGATGCGCTTGCGTTCGGAGAGCGAGATTTCGCAGCTTCCGCCGCCGACGTCGATCAGCAGGCAGCGGCCGGCGGTGCCGGGCTCGTTGCTCATGATGCCGCGATGGATGAGGCGACCCTCTTCGAGGCCGGAGATGATTTCCACTTCCCACCCCGTTTCATCGCGCACCCAGGCGAGAAAGGCGCGGGCGTTGCGCGCATCGCGCATGGCGGCGGTGGCGACGGCGCGGACCTTGTCGGCTCCGTGCAGCTGCGTGGCGCGGTAAAAGCGTTTCAACGCTTCGAGCGTGGCAGCCATCGACTCAGGCGAGACCAATCCGGTTTCAAAGACACTGCCGCCGAGGCGGGTGACTTCACGGTCTTCGTGCAGAACTTTGAGCTGGTGCTGAACGACGCGGGCAATTTTGAGTCGGCAGGAATTGGAACCTATATCGATGGCGGCGAACGTCTGCATGCTTGGGGGATGTGCTCGGGAATTTTTGATCTGCAAGAAAGATACACGAGTCCGTTAACATGCGTGTGCACAGGACGAAGGAAAAAACAGCTCTACTTCGACTTCGCTCGTCACATTTTTTTCGACGACGCTGCGCTTCGCTCAGGAGGACAATTTTTCTCGTGCGCCGGTCTGCTTCGGTGTCGATGCAGTAGGTGTCCGCCGCCGCAGTTGCGACACGGCCAGCCATTCTCCCATGAGTCTTCCGCGCAAGCGGTTCACTGTTTTCATCGAGAGCGCGTAGTGGCTGTCACGCTCCGCATCGAGCAGGGCAATAAGGTCTTTGCCTTCTTCGCCGAGAGCGGCGCGTGCTTCTTCGGACAACACGAACCAGTCGTGCCAGTCGCCGATTTCGTCCTGCAACCGCTTGAGTGCCTTGCCGACGGCGAGCGCGTGCGCGTCTTCGGCGGCGGATTCGGCGATGTAGCGCGCCTTCTTCGCGCCTTTGCGGAAGTCATGCAGGTTGTTGACGTCGAGCTGCTGCATCTCGTG
Source organism: Terriglobales bacterium (assembly GCA_015655315.1). Classification (GTDB taxonomy): domain Bacteria; phylum Acidobacteriota; class Terriglobia; order Terriglobales; family Acidobacteriaceae; genus Alloacidobacterium. The sequence continues at coordinate 3,532 of JAATFH010000480.1, read as the reverse complement.
CACGAGACGGGCGAAGGATTCGAGCGCAACAACTGCAGCGCTGCGCGGACGACTGCGCGAGCGCGGCGCCTGCTCTACAGCGGATGCAAAGGCTGCGGCTTCGCCGTCAAACTTTGCCAGAAGCTTTGCCGCCTGTTTTCTGAGAGCGGCGGAGTTGTGCTGACGCGCATGATGGAGCCACGCGTCCAGATGCTCCGCCTGTTCTGCGACGGGGTCTGTTTGCTGCTCATCAGAAGAATCCTCGACACCACCCGAAGCGGAAACGGCTGCGGCTTCCCCGCTTGTCGGCGATGCCAGTCCCGCATCCTTCTTTTTATTGCCGTCCTTCACCAGCTTTTGCAGCAGCTTGCGGTGTACGTCGAGATCGCGAACGGGCGCGGCAGCGCGGCGCATCCTCTTCAACAATCGCAGCCACTGTTTCCCTGCTTCATGGAAAGCTTCGTCGCTGCGCTCGCGCATCATGGCTTCCACCATGGCCTGTACGCGGCGCGTGCCGGTCCGTACATCGTGGACAGGATCGACGCCCGGCTCCGTGGCGCATTTCTCCAGATTGCCGCGCAGGGCCGCAGTCAGCTTTCTCAGATGTTCCAGCGAAGCATCCGCAGGCTTCGCGCGGCCTGCCGTTGGCGGCCTCGGTGTTTTTGGTGGCTTCGCTACGCTGGTATTCTGAAGTCTGGACATATCAATGGGTGATTCGATTCTGCCTGGTAGTAATCCTCGCAAACCTGCACTGCTTTCGTCTCCGGCAAAAAACTGGACGCTGCTTTTGCTTGTCTTCCTCGCCGTACATTTTGCGGCGCTGTTCACGCCGTCTCTATTAGACGACGCCGACGCTACCCATGCCAATGCCGCGCAGCACATGGCCACCAGCGGCGACTGGGTCACGCTTTACGTCAATGGAGTGCGTTACCTGGAAAAGCCTCCGCTGCCTTACTGGATGGTGGCTCTCGATTATCACATCTTCGGCTATAACGTTTTTGCCACGCACCTGCCGATGACGCTGGGAGTGCTGGCCTGCGCCATGCTCGCATGGCTCTGGGGGCGGCGTGCCTACGGCGACCGGGCTGCTTTTTATGCTGCTCTGGCAGTGCTGACGAGCTTCGGGGTTTTTCTCTGGACGCGGTTTTATATTCCTGAATCGATCCTGACGTTTTTCATCGGGCTTGCGCTCTATTGTTTTCTTACCGGGCTTGAAGACCGGAAACCAGCGCGCATCTACCTGATGTACGCGGCGCTGGCGATTGCGGTGCTGGCAAAGGGCCTGATCGCGCCGGTATTTTTTCTTGCCGCGGTCATTCCCTATCTCTTGGTCACAGGCGAATGGCGCAAGTGGCGGCGGCTCCGTCTCTTCACCGGACTGCTGCTGTTTCTGGCCATTGCCGCTCCCTGGCACATTCTTGCCGGGCTACGCAATCCCGACCACGGCAACCCTGTGGGCAACGTCCCCACACCGGGACACGTGCACGGCTTCTTCTACTTCTATTTCATCAACGAGCACGTGCTGCGCTTTCTCGGCAAGCGCTATCCGCATGATTACAACAAGCAGCCGCTCTGGGTCTTCTGGGTGGGGCAGCTTGTATGGCTCTTTCCCTGGAGCCTGTTCTTCCCTGTTGTACTGCGCCGCGCGTGGCGCAATCGCAAGCTGGCGTGGGCCGACGTCCGCTACAACGCCTCCGATACGCTGCACTTTCTCGATGCTCGCAGCACCGCTCAGGAAGCGGCCAACATGGCGGCGCGGGTTCGCTTCCGCGCACGCACCGGCTTGCTGCTGATGTTTTATGCCGGGTTCATTCTGTTCTTCTTCGCCATCTCGACCAACCAGGAATATTACACATGGCCTGCTTATCTCCCGGTGCTGATTCTGACCGCTGGCGCGCTGGGTGCGATTGAAGAAGCGCCGGAGGCAGGACGCTGGATCAACGCACGCAGCAAGTGGCTCACCGGCGCGCATGCTGTTTTTGCCGGGCTGGGCATCGCTGCTGCGATCGCGCTGGGAAGCGGGCTGTGGGCCTCGCGCCATCTGCCTTATGTCTCCGATATAGGCACGCTGCTGGCACATCGCGGTGTCGGCGACTACTCGCTCGCATCGTCCCATTTCTTCGATCTCACCGGACCGTCGTTCGCTGCGCTGCGGCTGCCCGCCGCGCTGGCCGCGCTGGCGTTGCTGGTGGGGCCTCTGGTGGCGTGGGTTCTACGCAAGCGCGGGCACTCGTTTGAATCGACCGCATCCGTCGCGTTTACCGCTGCCGTCTTTCTGATTGCCGCGCACATCGCGTACTTCCGTTTTGAGCCGATGCTTTCCTCGCGCGCGATGGCGGACACGATCAATCACCTGGCCGCACCGGGCGATGAACTCGTTCTTTATGGAGATCAGTCGGATGGCTCATCGGTGATCTTTTACACGCATCGGCAGGCGCTGCTGGTCAATGGCAAGTCGTCATCGATGATCTGGGGATCGAGCTATCCCGATGCGCCGCATATCTTTCTTGAAGACAAGGACCTGGTTACAATGTGGGGCAACGGGTCGCGCAAGTTTCTCTTTGTGCCCGGCGATCATCGCGAACACGTGGAAGCGTTGCTGGCCGGTCATCTGGTCAGGCTGCAGGAGCTTTCCGACAAGACTCTCTACACCGACCGTCCGCTGCAGTAAGGTTGAGACTGCTCAGGCAGTCATCGCGGTCTCTTGTTTCGGCTGCGGAGTTTCTGTAGCTGCCTGCATCAGACCGCCTCTGATGAGACGGTAGACCTGCCCCCGCCAGAGCACTTTGCTGCTGGTGTAGCTTGCCGCCCAATAGAAGAATCCCATCAGGTCGCGCAACGGATAAAGCAGGACCGTACGCAGGAGGCGCCGTTCTTGGACAACGCCTTTGGCCACGACAGCAGCCATCACCGCACGCGCCAGAATGCTGTAACCCGCGAGCGCCAGCCCCAGATATGGCCAGTGCAGGCACCATGCGGCAAATCCCGCGAGCAGGCCAAAAGGCACAGCGAATGTCAGCGAAGTTCCGAAGTGACCCTTGGGGCGCGAGAAGCGCGTCGACTTCATCCAGCGGACCTGATGCTTCACCGAAGCCGAGAAGCTGAGATTCAGGATGACGTGATCGATCACATGATCGGAGAGAACGACTTCATGCCCGTGAGCTGCGATCTCATTGCCCAGCACAAAATCATCCGCGCAATACGGACCAAGGACTGAGAATCCGCCCATCTCATCGACGCAGCTGCGACGGACCGCCATGGTGGGACCAAGCGTGAACTGCATCCCTTCCACGAGATTGGCGACCAGCACGCCGGAAGTCATCTCCACCGACATGCCCGCAGCCTCAAGCTTTGCCCAGAGACCTTCATCGGCTAGCCCGCGATAAAGACAAGTAACCGCGCCCACATTGCCGCGCGCGAAAGGCGCAACTACCTCGCGAATGTAGTTCGGCGTGACGCGCACGTCGCTGTCGCTGATGATGAAGATGTCAGTATTCGTAGCCGCCGCCATCTTTTCCAGAGACGACACCTTGGCATTGATGTAGGTATCTTC
>JAATFH010000193.1 GCA_015655315.1 Terriglobales bacterium | reverse complement strand
GGACGCCAGCAGTTCCTCAACGATCTGGACAGCGAAACACGAGAGCTGGTTGGTGAAGCACGATCGCGGGATGCACTTCTCAGGCTGGCATCGCGCATGCAACCGGGTGATCCTCTCCAGGCGACCCAACTCAGATACGCTGCCTCAGAACTGGAAGTTGAGATGATCGGAGACTTATCCTCCCTGAGTGACCGACTCCGCCCTCTCGCGGAAACCGGACCTGGACGCCCGCACCATCCTCTCAGCGGAGTGCAGGCCATGCGGCTCTATCGCCTCGTTCACGAGGTGCTGTTTCAGGCAAAAGGCTCAGATTCCCTGGATCTGAGCAAAGCTCTTGGAGAGATTCGCGAACTCGTCGGCGGTTGAGTTCTCAGCCGAAGAAAAATTCTCAAAATAATTTGTAAAAACCATCCCTCTCAGGTGTCTCTCATGTGTGGGCAGGCCTCGCAGTCTTGGTCAGCAGCCCAACAGGCATCACATCTCGTCTTGGCGAAGCAGATGTGCGTGTTTGGAGATCGATTACAACTTGAAAGGCGGCGGTACGCACATGCAGTTTTCTCTCTTGGGGGACGCCAGGCGCGCTCATAGATTGTCTGTTCCATTTCTCTTCCTCGCATTTGCTCTGTTCTGCTCTTGCAGATTCGCGGTAGCCCAGAGCGCGGCGATCACGGGCCTCGTGGCCGATCCATCGAATTCGGTGATCCCGAATGTGCAGATCACGTTCACCAACCAGCAGACGGGCGCCGTCTTCCATAGCAAAACCAATGGGTCCGGAGTTTATGCGCTTCCCTTCGTGCAGCCAGGTACGTACACGCTGGCGGCCGATTTTAGCGGCTTCAAACACTACGAGCAGACGAATATCAATGTTGCCGTTGCTCAGAACCTGGAGCTGGATATCCGGTTGCAATTGGGAGGCGCATCCCAGTCGGTGACCGTGGACGGCAGCGGCATCGAGATGAACACCACCGACGCCAGTGTCAGCACGGTAATCGATCGCCAGTTTGTCGAAAACATCCCGCTCAATGGTCGCAGCTTCCAGTCTCTGATGACCGTAATTCCCGGCGTCTCGGTTGTGGCATCGCAGGGACCAGGCCAAAGCGGTGAGATTACGGTCAACGGGCAGCGCACCGAATCAAATCAGTTCACGGTGGACGGAGTCAGCGCCGGCACAGGTATAGAAGGCGAGCCTGCTGGCGCGGGAGCCGGATTCTCGGGTTCCGTTCCAGGAGAAACCGTTCTTGGGACCACGCAGAGTCTGGTGTCGATCGACGCTCTGCAGGAGTTCCGCGCGACTACATCGACATATTCCTCCGAATATGGGCGAACGCCCGGCGGTCAGTTTACCTTCAATACCCGCTCCGGAACGAATGACTGGCACGGCTCCTTATTTGACTACTTCCGCAATGGCGCTTTGGATGCCAACAACTGGTTCAACAATTATCTGGGCGTACCACGGCTGGCCGAACGTCAGAATGATTTTGGTGGGACGCTCGGCGGTCCGATACGCATTCCGCACCTCTACAACGGGCGTGACAAAACCTTCTTCTTCTTTTCCTATGAAGGCTTGCGGCTGCAGTCGCCGGTAGCAGCACTGACCATGGAGGTGCCCAGCTTATACGTCCGGCAGAATGCGCCTTCTATTTTGAAGCCGTTTGTCAACGCCTATCCACTTCCGAATGGACCGGAGAGCGGAGACGGCCTGGGCCTCGCCTATTACACGGCCGGGTATTCGACCCCGAGTTCGATCGACACAAGCAGCATCCGCATCGATCATCATTTCAGCGATAAGTTCAGTATCTTTGGTCGATATAGCGACGTGCCGTCCAGCGCAAAGACGCGCTCTACCGACGATCTCGCCGAGATCGATCCGCAGACGGTCGACGTCAAGACAGTTACGATCGGGGCGACGAACGTCCTTACTTCGCGGTTGACGAACGAATTCCGTGCCAATGGAACCTGGAACGACTATGGCAATACTCCGGCGATTGATGGCTTCGGCGGAGCAACGGCGATGACCCAATCTTCAAGCGGTGCACCTGGGATCACGTCGGGCGACTGGATATTCTTCTATATGACCGGGCACGGAACCAACTATCCCGGTTTCCGCCTGTATCCGCAATACAGCAGGCAAAGACAGCTGAATATAACTGACAAAATGAATGTGTCGCTAGGACGCCACCAGTTGAAGTGGGGTATCGACTACCGTCGTTTGCCGTCAAACAGCACGATCCCTTTCAACTATACGTCTGCAGGTTTCGACAACCAGGCCGCGTTGCTGCAAAACGATGGAGGCTCACAGTTGGTCAGAGGAGGGACACCAGCGAGACCTGTCTACATGAATTTCTCCGCGTTCCTGCAGGACGAATGGAAGGTCAATTCGCGGCTTAATCTTTCGCTCGGAATACGGTGGGACATCAATCCCGCACCTAAAGATGCTGCCGGGAATGACCCCTATACGGTGGATCAGATTACCAACCTCGCGACAACCAAGCTTGCTCCGCAAGGAACTCCGCTCTGGCAGACGACTCACGCGAACTTTGCCCCCAGATTTGGACTCGCGTATCAACTCTCGCAACGACCTGGTCATGAAACCACGTTGCGGGCCGGCGCTGGGATGTTCTACGACACAGGCAACGTCCTGGGTTCACAGGGATATCAGTTCGGCGTCGGTTTCAGCAAGATTGTGAACTTCACCGGCGATGGCTTCCCACTCACCCTGCAAGAGGTGGACTCGGTCGGTTCGCCGGATGCAAGTTCTCCTTATACCG
>JAATFH010000274.1 GCA_015655315.1 Terriglobales bacterium | reverse complement strand
TTTGCAATGGATCAAGCGGTTGATGGGCGACAGAAAGGAGGAGCGATGAGTGTGTCGAGAAAGATCAAAATACTCGTCGTTGACGACCATCCGTTTCTGCGTGAAGGCATTGTTGGAGCAATCAATAGCCAGAGTGACATGGTGTCGATCGGGGAAGCCAGCAATGGTCAGGAAGCCGTCGAGAAGTTTCGAATCCACCGTCCTGACGTGACTCTTATGGACTTACAGATGCCCGCCATGAGCGGGACAGATGCCATCATCGCGATACGCGGCGAATTTCCGGCGGCTCGTATCGTCGTATTGACTGCGTATAAGGGAGACGTGCAGGCACTGCGAGCCTTCAAGGCCGGCGCGGTTGGCTACTTGCTGAAGAACATGCTTCGCAAAGAGCTATTGGATACGATTCGGATCGTGGATTCCGGGCGGCGGCGTATCCCGCTCGAGATTGCGCGAGAGCTTGGTGAGCATATCGTCGATGACGGACTCAGCGACCGCGAGATTGAAGTGTTGAAACTGATCGCAGCGGGAACATCGAACAAAATCATTGCATCTCAATTGTCCCTTGCGGAGACGACGGTGAAAACCCACGTCCAGAATATTCTCCTCAAGCTGGGCGCGAATGACAGGACACACGCTGTGACGATTGCTTTGAAACGCGGATATATAGAATTGAACTGAATAACGCGACCGCTGCTAATGGTAGCCATATTTAGATGGGCAGGCCTCATCGGAAGGGGCGAATGACTCGCCCTCATCGAGACCAGGACTTTCTACCATGGACTGAACCCATCTAACCTATTTGGAACTGGCTATGGATTGCTGAACGCAATCCTGGGTGGAAAGAGTTGGTGGCGCGTCGGGTTTCAAGTGCAGCAATGGTGTCCGGTGAGCCAGAGCGCGTATGTAAGCATCGGTGAAGACCGTCGCGCAGGCGTGGGTAAGATGAGATTCTTCCGGCAGAGTCAGATTCTGTACTGTGGGAAGATCGTCGATGTGAATGCCCTTCGTCTGCGTGTAGGCGAGAAGGGCGTCCCATCCCCTGGCCCTGGATAGGTGCTTGTCTTCCACCGTGCGCAAATTGTGGGCAGAGGGTGGCCGCACGAAGACCACATCACCACCGCGAGCACGGATCTTGTTGACGGCGATCTTTGTCCTGACAAAAACCGTTTTGATACTTTCGTCGTCGAGTGGATTGGGCAAGAAGAACTCATGCCAAACATAGCTGGTATGTCCGCTTAAACGCCGATCGTGTTCGAGCCTGCGCCAGATCCAGGTTTGGCCGCCCGGAGCCGTCTCCTGCGTCTTCCAGGGCTCGTCGTAAGGGCCTTTGACTCCGGGTCTCCAGCCACGGTCCAGGCGGAATACAAGCATGCTGAGCCGATAGTTGTCGTCGAGCATGGCCAAGCCATGAGAGAGCACTTGCTGAATCAGAAAGGATCCGCGTTTCGACGGAGACTCCCAGCGGCTCAACTCAATCGCCTTCTGCGGCCGCACGGTTGCATACTGCGTTTCGAAGTACGCGACTTCGGCCATTCCAACGATGGCCAGGCCCTTGAAGTGAGGATCGTCGGCCATGTTCTCGAGGACAGGCAGTCCGCTCCCGCCCGCAATTGCCAGTTGTAGAGGACGAACCGAAGTAAGTTGCTCGGCGCGGCCCAGGTCAGTGTCGAACAGGATGCGCGAGTCGCCGATAATGGCCACGGGCACGTCGCGCTTATCCACTTCTCTTCGCAGCTCAGCCCAACGATCGTAGCCTCCGCCGAGATCGCCAGGGATCAGCTCAAGAGTGCGCATCTTCCACTCCCAGGCGGACGTAAGCAGAGTTACGAGAATCGCGACGACGAGCGTGATAACCCGCCACGGCTGGTCGGGGATGTCGCGCTCCGGAACCGGCTGAGCGATGCCTGGACGGTTGGCTGCGGTAAGCCGCAGACCAGAAGGCAGTGTATGCCGGATTGTCTGGGTATCAATTTCTTCAGAACTGGAAATAGATGAAACCATTGCTCTCCCCATGTTCGATTACCACCGCGAAGGCCATGACCGTCCACAGAGCGCTCAGCACTGCGGGATGTACATGCGTGATCGCGGCCTCAAGCGTCAGGTTGCGCATGGAGCAGTGTGCAAGTACCAGACCGCCGACGATCACCATTGTGGTGAGCAGGTAGATGGCGGGCAACACGGGTGCAGCATGCATGTTTCTGCCAAACATGCTGCCAAGGATCAGGGCAGCTTGATGGAAGCTCTTCGCTCGAAAAAAGACCCAGGCTATGTTGACGAGGATGAACGTCAGCAATCCGAGCGCCGCACCTGCGATGCGTCCCGGCCGATACCAGGTGAATTGCTTGCGCAGCAGCCTCTCGACTGCGAGATAGAAGCCGTGTAGTCCACCCCAGACTACGAAGGTCCAGCTTGCCCCGTGCCACAGGCCGCCGATGACCATGGTAGCCATAAGTGAGAAGTAAGTCCGCGCGTCTCCGTGGCGGTTGCCGCCCAGCGGAATATAGACATAATCACGCAGCCACGCGGAGAGGGTGATGTGCCAACGGCGCCAGAAATCGGTAAATCCGATGGCCGCGTAGGGGAACCGGAAGTTGTCCGACAAAGCGAACCCCAGACAAAGTGCCGCTCCAATTGCCGTGATTGAATATCCCGCGAAGTCACAGAAGATTTGTGCACTGAAGCCCAGTGTCGCTACCCAGGCATCCACAAAACCCGGAGCGGCCTTGCCGTCAAAAATTTTTTCAACAACCGGAGCGAGAAATCCGTCTGCCAGCACTGCCTTCTCAAACAAGCCCAACGTCATCAGTGCCAGGCCGAAACGCAACTGATCTGCCGTCGCCTTACGCGGGGTTGCGAATTGCGGAACCAGTTCAGTCGGTCGCATGATCGGTCCTGCCACCAGATGAGGAAAGAACGTAACAAAGAGGGCGTAATCGAGGAAATTGTTAGCCGGCTTCGCGCGGCGCAGATAGATATCCAGCGTATAAGACATCGTGGCGAAGGTGTAAAACGAGATTCCTACGGGCAGGACAATATTCGATTGCGGAGGGCTGTACTTCAACCCAGCCAGGCCTGCCAGATGGACAAAGTTTTCAACGAGGAAGTGTCCGTACTTGAAGTAACTGAGGATACCAAGGCTGACAACGACCGAGAGCAGCATCCATGCGCGCCGCTTCCATTCCCGGTCAGCCTGCGCGAGTCCACGCGCTGCAAACCAATCGATCACCGTCGACAACCAGAGCAGAATCACGAAAGGCGGATTCCACGCAGCATAGAAGATGTAACTAGCGATGAGGAGGTTGACTTTCTTCGCCCTCCAGGGGAAAGGCATTGCGTGCAAAATGAGAACAACTACAAAGAAAACCACGAAGATCAAAGAATTGAAGATCATGCCCACTCCTGTTGAATGGGAGCGGAATACGGGTAGCCCGTATTGTCCACAATCCTATACTGCTGGCGTGGTTCAGCCGTCGTGTACAAACTACTGTTGGACTCCAAAATGAAATCCCTTCCTCTCTCGGTTAAAAGTGTCTTTGCGTGAAGTAACACATGGGACGCAGAATTATTCCGCTATATCTCGACATCGCGTACACAGAGGAATCGCATGGGCATTTGCGGTTGGACATCTCCAGCGGGTGGAGAAGAAACGATGACGGCTTGTATAGGAATAAGAGTCTATGTCTAGCTCAACGAGGGGCAATCATAACTGGCGTTTCTGAGGAGCAGCTCGCGACCCTTGGAACCCACATATTAGATGCCTAACGGCAGTCACGTCATCACTGTTAGATGACAGTTGCTCACGTACCGCGTTCTCCAGAAGAGTGTAATCCTGCCTCAATACAGGTATGCAATCTTATAGAAATCTCTGAAGTAGCTAGATGTTCCTCTGTGACGAAGAACGGATCAGACAGGATTCCTGAACGAGGTCTGCGAGATACATATGGACTATTACCTGATCCACACGACCTATCCGATTCTCTTTGTCTCGGTATTCGCTCGCCAGCTCTGCCTCCCAGTTCCAGCCATCTTGTTTTTGTTGTCCGGTGGTGCGCTCGCGGGTTCCGGCAAGCTTAGTTACAGCGGAATATTGTTCGTTGCAGTGCTTGGCTGCGTGCTCGCCGATCTCGTCTGGTTCGAAGCCGGCCGCCTGCGCGGCAAACAAGTGCTCAGACTGCTTTGTGCTTTCGCACCCGATCCCAGCTACTGCATCCGCAAAGCGAGAACCGTATTTGCCAGAAGAGGACTCCGGCTTCTATTGATCGCCAAGTTTATACCGGGACTGGATGGTATCTGCCCGCCACTCGCCGGGATGGCGGGAGCGTCAAGAACGGGATTTATCGCCTACGATGCGGCTGGATCTAGCCTTTGGGCGGGTGTTTACATTACATGCGGTTTCATTTTTGCAAAGGAACTCGACAGGGTCGCACAATACACCTCTGTCTTTGCCAACGCGCTTATTTTGATCTTTGGTATTCCACTCCTGTTGTTTTTCGTCTGGAAAATTGTTCTGCTCCTGCGAATGATTCGCCTGCTGCGATCCTGGCAGATCACTCCCGATCTGCTGAAGACGCGGCTGGCGGCGGGAGAAAAGCTGGCGATCATCGACCTGCTGCGGTTTGAGGAAGACCCTCAGGATGTGACAGCAATCCCCGGCGCCGTGCGCCTCGACCCCCTTGAGATACGGCAGAAGCGGCGCATTGTCATGCATGCCGGTCTCGATCTGATTCTTATTGCCGCTCGAAGAATAGCTTCGTGAGTGCGCGGGTCGCGGCAGCGATGCGCAGGCACGGAATTCACCGCATTTATATCCTTACGGGCGGATTGGCGGCTTGGAAATCTTTGGGGTTTCCCGTGAGTTCCGACTTCGCTGAGCCGGAAGCGGAATTGACGCGTCTCGGCATTGAAGTCTACCCGCCATGGAACGTAGCGACAACAACTGCTTCCACTTCGCTGAAAAAATTCGCAAGGCAGCGAAACAAGCGTTCAAAAGTTAATATCCCAGGTTGTTGAAAGCGTCTCGATCTGCACTTGGCATCGTCGGGCGCGGTGATCCGGAAGAACCGTAGCGTTGTGAACTCGCTGACGGCATTGAGATATATCCGAGTGACGGTCCGCGGACACTACGGCATTGAGAGAAATCGTAAGATTTCACGCATGACACGAGCACTCTGGTTTGTCTGGAACAGGAACTGAGCGTGCGCGGAACCATCCAGGACGATCAGTTGTTTGGGTTGAGGAGCTTTTTCGTACTGCGCCCGGATGCCCGGAAGCCGCGGGCCAGCATCGTTCCTGTCGTCGCGCGCAACGATGAACAGGGTCCGCGATTTTAGCTTCTCCGCAGGGAGGTTCGGTGCTGCGCCGAGAAATACGATGCGATCAATCTCACCCGGCGGGGCCTTGATCGACGCGTCGCCGGCAGCTCCACCGCCGAAGCTACCCCCGATAACCGACACAGTTTTGGAGCCGTGTGCTTTCAAGTAGTGAACCGCAGCGAGTACGTCGTTCTCGAACGGCGCGTTATCGAAGTCGCCCTGGCCGGGACCAGTGGAGCAGCCGAACCCACGAAAATCGATAGCCAGAACTTGAAAGCCTTCGGACTTGAGAGCGTCAGCCTGGACCCGCCAGCTCTCCTTATTGAATTGGCCGCCGTGAGCGAGTACAAGGCCCCGGGTGCTTTGTCCGTAGAGATCAGCACAGACTCGTCCACCATCTTCGGTCGGAAACGAGATAGTCTGCTGCGCGGCGGCCACCGCGGTCAGGACGAGTGCCAGCAGTACGGAGCGAAGGACCGGCATCCGAAAATTATACGGCGAGTCTCTGCCCATGATGAGGGGACTCACACCAGGTTGGCAGCTACGCGTTTCGAGCCAGAAGCTCCGCAACCGAACGTGCGAGGCGTGAGCCGTGGGAGTCAGCGGCGGGGTTTACGGGAAGAAAGATCACGGTCTCCTCGCGGCGGCACAGAATATTGCTGGCCACGAGGCGACGCATGGTGGTGATCGCTGACGGGACGCTGCCACAGTCCAGGCCGATCCAGTCCGCATAGTCATTGTTCGTGGTGCGAAGGCCCGTCGCGTCTTCGAGCGCGCATCGGATGCGTTCGCGGGCATCAGCATTCTCCGCGCCCGACGCCCATGCGGGTTGGAGCAGCAGAGCGTCGCTGTTGAGCTGATGGAAGAGGTTCGCAATCCCAAGCTGTTGGAGGCGATGCAAGTGGCTGCTCCAGTAGTGGGTCGTCTTGGCGGTCACGGTGATGACGTTCTTGATCTCCTTTTCTACGCGAAAGGCCGGCCCGGCGGGCAGCAGGATCGCACCCTCTTCCACGCGCGCGGAGACGTTCTCCATCGTGATCGCGCGCAATAGCCACTCGGCCATGGTGTGGCTCTTGCAGCGCACGCGCAGCCAGCCCGGCGAAGAGGATGGCT
>JAATFH010000491.1 GCA_015655315.1 Terriglobales bacterium | reverse complement strand
TATGAGCATCTTCATCAACTTCGAAGAAGAGATCGAAGCCGAGGCGCAGGCGGAAGAAGGCCGTACGCTGTTGCGGAACGACAATCTGAACCGTTCGGTGGAAGAGCTGGAACTGAGCGTTCGCAGCTACAACTGCCTGAAGAACGCTAACATTCAGTCGATCGGCGAACTGGTGCAGAAGACCGAAGCCGAAATGCTGAAGACGAAGAACTTCGGCCGCAAGTCCTTGAACGAGATTAAGGAAATTCTTGCGCAGATGGGTCTTTCGCTCGGCATGAAGATTGACGAACATGGCAACGCAGTGCCTGGACCGACAAGCATTCTGCCTTCGGCAACCCTGGCGGCAGCAAGCTATGGCCGGTTTGACGATGACGACGATGAAGGTCTGGACGAAGCGGACATTCCGCTGCACTCAGAGCCTGAAAACTTCTAAAAATAGTTTCGGCTCTCACAAGCTTGGGAGCCGAAACCTGGTTGCTAATTTTTAAGCTTTGAAGAGAGATTTGCCATGCGCCACCGCAATGCAGGATACAAACTCGGACGTAACACCAGCCATCGCCGCGCTTTGCTGCGCAACCTGGTCACTTCCATCATTCTTGAAGACCGCGTAGAGACGACCATCGCGAAGGCGAAGGCAGTACGTCCCCACGTAGAGAAGTTGATCACCCTGGGCAAGAAGGGCGACCTGCATGCGCGGCGTCTGGCGCTTTCTTTCCTCCAAACCCGCGAAGCAGTCACGCGGCTTTTTGACACTGTGGCACCGCGCTACGGTGACCGCAATGGCGGCTATCTGCGCATTGTGCGCCGTGGCTTCCAGCGCGGTGACGGTGCTGAGAAGGCCTTCATCGAGCTTCTTGGAGCCGAGCAGATTCTGGACGAGAAACGCCAGAAGCGCGCCGAAGTTCGTGCCAAGCGCCGCGAAGAGCAGCAGAAGGCCCTGGCCGAAGTGCAGCAACCGGCTGGCGACGGTGGCGAAGAGAAAGCCTAAGTTTTTTCGATATTTACGCTCGAGTCTCTTGCGGGCACGGCGCACCTCCCTGATTTCGGGTGAGGTGCGTTTTTATTTTGGCTGAACTTCCACGGCTGCTTTGAGCGCGGTTCTCCTTGAATTCGTCTCCGTCACGGTGACAGACTCTCCGCGTTCAACGTAATGCGCGATGACCTGAGGCTCTCCCCAATTGAGTGTCCAGCCATCCTGAATTGCGACCACAGTGTATTTGCCGGGAATTACATCGAGCAAAGAAAAGCTTCCGTCGGAGTCGGACTGATCGCGGCGAAAGAGGTCGTGATTATTATCGGGATCCTGAGGCACCAGCACGATCATGGCTCCGGGCGCCGGTTTGCCGTCCTTCTTTGCCCAGCCGGTTACTTCCAGATTCGGGTCAGCATACATCGTCGCGGCGATCATGACGGGGCTGCTGCCGACAATGATGCGGTTGCCTTCGATCTGAGCCCCTGTCGCAGCGAGCTTTGAAACGAAGAGATGTTTGCCGTTGAGCCATCCGTCAAGGCGATATTTTCCCGGCGGCACATTGGCTAATTCGAAATTCCCGTTTTTGTTGACCATGGAGCCATTTCGGTTCTCGCCGTCAGAAGAGCTTAGAGTGATCATTGCATTTCCCGGCAGTGTTTCGCCATTTGCCATAGCTACTTTGCCGGTGATTTTTGCAGAAAGCAGACCTGCGCCGGCATCGATTGTCTGGTCCGAAGCGATGCTGATGGGAGTAAGGCGCTCTGAGGAGGCGAAGGGACCGCCGTTGAGATGAAGTTGATATTCGCCAGGTGCAATACTCATCTCGGTCAGACCTGGCGCGATAACCCGGCTCGAAGTCTCCGTAAATTCTGATGTTCCGAAAATCTCCTGTGCAAGGGACGCGCTGGACACCATGCCGTCACGGCGTTGATCGCCAGACACCGCTGTGCGCACCAATAGATGCAGAGCTGGAAGAGGATGCAACGCGAAATTGATCTGTATCCGATCGCCTCCTTTCAACGGGATCGGAGTGGCGTCGTCAGCCTTGGTTACATCGGCATAAAAAGTGGTTGGATAAACGAGATCGAGATGCGAATGTGGAGGATATTGTGCAGTTTCAGGAGCTTTGCGGGTGCGTATCATACCCTGGCTCGCCCCATTTTCTGCGTACCACGGGTATCCTCTTGCTGCGATGAAGTAGTTTCCCTCCGCGAGACCGCAAAACTCGTATGCGCCGGCATCATCGCTATTCGTACTGGAGATGAGGCGAATTTTTTCAGAGCCGCTCTCGTAGGACTGGTTGTAAAGCAAGACGCGTGCATTCTCGACCGGATCGCCTGAGTCTTCCGTCACAACGCCGGAGATGACCGCATTGGGAGCGAGCCGCAAGACGAGATTTTCCGAGACGAGGCCGTCACCGGTCACGACGGCTGACGAGTACCGGTCGTGCTCGTCGTAGGAGGCGGTGATGAATCCGCGATGCGATCCTGTCAGCGTATATTTTGCTGCCGGGAGATGCTCGAATGTGAAGCGACCGTCACGCCCCGTCTGCATCGATTGAACCGTCGTGAAATCTCTTGAGAGTGCAATCGAGATGGCGGCATGATCGATCGGATCACCCGTGGTTGCACTCACAACAGTTCCCGAAATGCGATAAGCTCCTTCAGTTTGTGGCTGAGACCACAATGCCTGCGCAGAGAAGACGAGACAGAGCAGCGCAACTGCGCTACTGTGACGCAGCCAGTGTGCAAGCACGGTAGCAAGTGTGTTCATTGCGCAGCCGCTTCCGTGGAGATTACGTCCACATCCAGATTTGTCGTTCCATTCGGCTCAACCGTAATCGTCTGTACTTTTCCGATGTATGCTTCGATCGCACTGGTGCTGCGATATTCAAGATCAATCGGGCGGTCAAGAGCGAGGACGCGATAGGTGCCGGGCTGGATGACAAATGTAATTGCGCTCTGCTGCAGGGGCATGGCCTGGGGGATGACGGAAGATGTGTCGAACTGGGGGAGAAGGTAGAGATATCCGGAAGTGTTTTCAAAGGAAGGATGCATAGAGGCTCCGGTGGGCGAGCCTGCGTCGAGGGCCGATTGCGGCGCATTCTTCACGCGAACAGATATGGTCGACATGTCGTTGCGCAATACAACCTGGATGGGAGCCGACGCACCGCCGGGTCCGATGACCAGAGGGTCACGCGTCAGGTCTGTTCCTCCTGCGCTGATCGATGCTACGTACCCCTGAGTTGCATACGTCTGCACCCAATATTTCCCCGGCGGCACATTATCCAGTACCCACGACGAATCGTCACCTTCAGGCTCGTGGCGAAGACCAACGCCCATCATTCCTTCGTCTGTTGCGGAGACAAGCATGAGGTTGACATCTTGAGAGATTTCAACCTGCTTGCCATTTTCGATTTGTACGATTTGCTGGCCGTTGTTGTTGGAAGAGGCAAATTCCTTGTGAATCGTTACGGGAATCGGATGGATTGGCAGGATAGCCAGACTCTGTATATGTAAAGGCGCATTGCGAACCGTAATAGCTATGCTTGCATAGCCTGGCGATGGCGCGGGCGACTGGATCGTCACCGCGTAGTTGCCGTTGGGGAGATAGGCGCGAAATTGCTGCTGCCGTTGATCGTAGAAAATGCCCGCATCGTTCAGCGGGCCTCTAACATCCGAGACCTGTATGGAGTAGCCCTGGATATCCGTATTTGCAACTGGAATAGTTACAGAATAAAAAGGCTCTCGGGTGAGCGCCAGTTGCGCGTTTAACTGTTGCCCCGGCGCAACCCTCAGAAAACCAGTCGTGCTGCTTTCGCCCTCTTCCGGATACGAGACAGAGGGAAAGCCCCAGCGTACCGGCGCCTGCGATGAAGTCACGTCAGGATCAATCGAGCTTATCGTGTAGAGCTTGTATTCACCCGGCCGCAGGTTGCCGAACCGGAACGCGCCCTCGCTATTTGTCAATTTGGTTTCGGATGGCTGCCAGTGTGCTCGACCTTCCTGAATGTTGCGGCGCAGCAGTTGAACGCGAATAGTGTTTCCCGTATCAGAAGCAGGCGTCGTGATTTGTCCTGTAATGGAGCCCGCCGGCTCAAGTGCCAGAACGTGGTCCCGGCTATTGGGTCCAACGGCGATGTTCATATAGAGATCGCGGCCGGAGGCTGTGCCGAAGAATCCCGGCCTTCTTGCCTGTAATGTGCACCTTCCTGCCAGGGCATTCTGAAAATCGAACCGGCCTTCATTGTCGGTCAGCTGTGCGTCGGGAGACTCCCCCGAAATTGAGACGAGGGCGCGAGCGATCGGCTCATGCGTAACGCTGTTCAAGACTGTCCCACGGACTTCGTATGTTTTCTGGCCCGGACTTACTGCATTGCTGTTCTCATCCTGCGCTTGTAACGGTAGAGATGCAGAGATAAAAAACGGTAGAGCGCACAGCATAGAAATCGTTCGTGGATGAGCCATGCGAATCACAGAGCGGGCCTGGGCCGGATTTCAGTATCGTCGCTATTTTCGCTAAATCACATGAAAAAGCAACTGGCGCCTGAAGCTGTTCTTCAGACGCCAGAAAGTTTCCGAGGTGAGCGAGCGTTACTTATTCGACATGATAGTTTGGCGCTTCGCGCGTGATAATCACGTCGTGGACATGGCTTTCGCGCAGTCCGGCGTTCGAGATGCGGACAAAGCGTGATTTTGTCTGCAGGTCTTCGATTGTGCTACAGCCGAGATAACCCATGCCCGAGCGCAAGCCGCCGACCAGCTGGTAGACCATGGATTCGAGAGGCCCGCGATGCGGTACGCGGCCTTCAATTCCTTCCGGCACAAACTTGGCCAGCCGATTTTGTCCGCTGCGTTCCCGCGCCACCACGCCTTCCGTGCTTGCGGGTGCTTCTTCGAGATCGCGACTGCTCTGGAAGTAGCGCTCCCCTGAGCCCTGCGCCATGGTGGAGAGAGAGCCCATGCCGCGGTAGGCCTTGAAGGAACGCCCCTGGTAAAGGATGGTTTCGCCGGGGCTCTCGTCCACTCCGGCAAAGAGCGAGCCGATCATAACGCTGCTGGCACCGGCCGCGATGGCTTTTGCAACGTCACCGGAATACTTGCTGCCGCCGTCGGCGATGATCGGGATGTTGTGTTCGCGGCCTGCTTTGTAGGCTTCGCTGATGGCGGTGATCTGCGGCATGCCCGCGCCAGTGACCATGCGCGTGGTGCAGATGGAGCCTGGTCCGATGCCGACCTTGACGCTATCGGCGCCTGCGTCGATCAATGCCTTGGCTCCCTCGTAGGTCGCAATGTTCCCGGCGAGCAGGTCCACGTCCGGGAAGCGTTTCTTGACTTCACGCACCGCTTCGAGAACGCGAGAGGAGTGTCCGTGGGCAGAGTCAACGGAAAGGACATCGACGCGGTTCTGCACCAGAGCTGCGGCGCGCTCCAGAAAGTCACCGGTAGCCCCGATGGCCGCGCCAACACGAAGACGCCCCTGGTTGTCCTTCGAGGCGTTGGGATACTTCAACTTTTTCTGGATATCTTTTACGGTGATGAGGCCTTTGAGCTCGTACTGATCGTTCACGACGAGCAGCTTCTCCACACGGTGTTTGTGCAGGATCAGCTCGGCCTCTTCGAGCGTTGTACCCACGGGGACGGTGATGAGGTTTTCCTTCGTCATCAGGTCGCCGATGGGAATATCGGTACGCGTTTCAAATCGCAGGTCCCGGTTGGTGAGGATGCCGACCAGCTTCCTGTTTTTGGTAACCGGCACCCCTGAGATCTTGTATCTCCGCATGACGTTGAGGGCATCGGAGATCAACTGGTCCGGAGTCATCGTAACCGGATCGACGATCATGCCGCTTTCCGAGCGCTTTACCTTGTCGACTTCGCTCGCATGCTGCTCGATGGTGAGGTTGCGGTGGATGATGCCGATAACGCCCTGCTAAGCCATGGCGATGGCCAGGCGTGACTCGGTC
>JAATFH010000495.1 GCA_015655315.1 Terriglobales bacterium | reverse complement strand
GGCGGAGCCAAGGCGCACTATGATGGCAGCGTGGCCTTCTCCCATACCAACTTCACCGAAGATCTCAGAAACAGCACTATTCCGGTGTTGGTCATGCACAGCGAAGACGACCAGATCGTTCCCTATGTTGCCGCCGGACCACTGTCGGCAAAGTTGCTGAAGAACGGAACCCTGAAAACCTACAAGGACTTCCCTCACGGCATGATCACCACACAAGCGGAAACGATCAATGCCGACCTGTTGGCTTTCCTGAAGGGCTAAGGATATCGGATTGCTACCAAGGAATGGCGGGCGTAGGACTGCCCGCCATTCCTTTTTGTGCGCACAGGGAATCAGCTAGCCGCCACACGCCGTGGCTAGTGATAACTCACCCCTGATGAATGAGCGAGGCCGCAGATGCCAAGCGAAGAGCCACTGGACGGGAGTCCTCCTGCGAAGCTGACAAAGTAGAGACTTGCACAACGTGGCCGGCAACGTAAATAGTACAGTTGTATGCAGCAATCGGAGCGGAGTGATCGCCGGCGCTCTGGCGCGACGTTATCCTTAGAAGGAATATATTTGTTGAACTTCCCTGAGGAAATCGCGTGAAGAAAACCCTGCTTCCCATCGAAAAAGTTGCTGCCAAGCTGGATCTGACCGAAGACCTTTACGAGAAGCGCAGCCCGGTCAGCGCCAAGCTCAGTCTGGACCTGCTCAAAGATCCACGCTTCCACCGCGGCGGAAAACTCGTGCTGGTGACGGCAACCACGCCGACGGCTTCCGGCGAAGGCAAGACCGTTACCTCCATCGGTCTATCGCAGGGATTGGAAAGAATCGGCAAGCGTGTGGTGTTGACTACGCGCGAGCCGTCCCTGGGCCCTGTCTTTGGCATGAAGGGCGGCGCGGCTGGTGGAGGACGCTCGCAGGTCGAGCCCGCAGAGAAAATCAACCTCCACTTCCACGGCGACTTCCACGCAATTACCTCCGCGCACAACCTACTCTCCGCGCTCATCGACTCTCACATGTTTTACGGCAATGAGCTCGACCTCGACCCGAACGGAATCACATGGCCGCGCACGCTTGATATGAACGATCGCGCTCTGCGCAGCATCACCGTCAGCGTAACGGCTCCGGACAAGAAGCAGCGCGATGGCAGCAACCGTCCCAGCAGCTTCCTCATCACGGCGGCATCGGAAATCATGGCCATCCTCGCGCTCGCTGAGGACCGCGAGGACTTGCGCGCCCGCCTGGCTCGCATCGTCATCGGTCAGGACCGCAAGGGAAATCCCGTGCGCGCATCGGACCTGAACGCTACCGGCCCCATGATGGCCCTGCTCAATGATGCGCTGCTGCCAAATCTCGTACAAACCACTGAAGGCACTCCCGCCACGGTGCATTGCGGCCCCTTCGCCAACATCGCGCACGGAACCAGCTCCGTCATCTCGCAGAAGATGGGCATGCAAATGGCCGACTACGTGGTCAACGAAACCGGCTTCGCGTCGGACCTCGGCTTTGAAAAGTACATGGACCTCGTCAGTCCCCTGTCCGGCATCAAGCCCTCTGCCGCCGTGCTGGTAACAACCGTTCAGAGCCTCAAGCAACAAGGCGAAGGCGACCTCGAGCGCGGCTTCACGAACCTCGAAAAACATATTGCCATCGTGCGCGGTTTCGGACTGCCCGTGGTTGTAGCCGTCAACCAATTCCCCAACGACACTCCAGCCGAGCTCGACATGCTGCGTACCTCCTGCAAAGCGCATGGAGCAGAATTCGCACTTTCCGAGGCATACGCCAAAGGCGCAGAAGGCGCCGTTGAGCTGGCGCAGAAAGTCGTCGAAGTCACCGAGGCAAATCCGGCCTCCAGGCTGACCGCTGCCTACGAATTCAGCGACCCGTTGCTCGAAAAAATGACCAAGGTAGCCCAGAAAATCTACGGCGCGGATGCTGTTGAGTTAAGCGAACGGGCCAGGGAAAATATTGCCCGCTTCACGCAGTGGGGCTTCGGCGAGCTGCCTATCTGCGTTGCCAAAACGCAGTACTCGCTCAGCGATGACCCTAAACAGCTCGGCGCACCTACAGGCTGGACGCTCCACGTTACGGACATCGCGCTGTCCGCTGGTGCAGGCTTTCTCGTCGTCATCTCCGGCTCCATGATGCTCATGCCCGGTCTGCCCAAAGTCTCCCGCGCACTGGGAATCGACGTAGACGAGCACGGTGAAATCATCGGGCTGTCATAAATGTTGAAGAAGGAATACGGATCGCGATGACTCAATCCCTGAAGAAACTGAAGGCCCTCCACCCGATCTAGTCGGCCCTCTCCAACCGACCAGGTCTGGTTGTTGCGAACAAGGGCAAGTAGCTCTCTTCCTAGGCCGTATCGGCATATACGCGCAGGCGAAAGTTTTATTTTTCAACAAGGAATTGTCATCCTGAGCCGGAGGCGAAGGATCTGTTTTTCTTTTCGTCCAGCGAAAATGCAGGGTGGGGCCGGGAAAAAGCAGATCCTATATGTCGATACAGCCTAAATAACCATCCGCTCTGATTTCCGTGCACGAAATACGACTTCTCGCAGACACCTTCGTTAGAGCCCACGGCCTCGGCAGAGACTTCCTTGCAAGCCACTCCGTCTCATTCGTTAACTTTGCAAACCGATTGAGCACGATACTCTAAAGCAAAAGACTACAGTTACGGGCGTCGGCGCTGGAAATTTGTCCTGCTGTCGGATCGCTCTGTCGATAAAAGGAGAAAACGTTGAAGCATTTAGCGATCGCGGGGCTGTTCCTCGCCATAGCTTCGAGCAGCGCATCGGCGCAGGTTAACGCAGGCGAGCAGAAATCTGACCCGAACCTGCCCTTTACCGTGACTCAGGTCACGACGCTGGATCTGCCATGGAAGATTGCCTTCCTGCCCGACGGACGGATGCTCATCACAGAGAAGGTCGGCGCTCTCTGGTTGGTCACCCAGCAGGGAGTAAAGACGCCCGTCGCGAACGTCCCGCCCGTTCTCTGGGAGGGTCAGGGCGGAATGCTGGGCGTCTATCTCTCGCCGCACTACGCCAAGGACCACAATGTCTACCTGACCTATTCCGAGCCGGGTGACGGCGGTTCGAGCCTCGCGCTCGCGCGGGCCCAGTTGAAGATCGGTAACGATGCGGCGAGCCTCGAAGGGTTGCAGGTCATCTGGCGCGACGGAGAGAGAGGGCAGGGCGGACAGTTCGGCGCGGCAGTCGCATTCTCTCCAGACAGCAAGTATCTCTTCCTCTCCGTTGGCGACCGGCAGCGCATGACTCCGGCTCAGGACATCAACCAGCCGCTCGGCAAGATTCTGCGCCTCACGCTGGATGGCAAGCCAGCGCCGGGCAATCCTATGGCAGGCAAGACCGGAGCGGCCACCGTGCCTGTCATCGACCCGCCTGCAGACACGGAGAAAGCAAAGACAGCCCCGGTCGTGCGAACGTACACCTTTCCCGGTCCGAACCTGACGCTCGCGGAGACATGGGCCAGCGGTTTCCGCACCCCCTACGGTCTGGCCTTTGCACCCGATGGACGGCTGTGGGAGCTGGAACATGGCCCGCGTGGCGGCGATGAGCTGAACCTGATCCAGCCCGGCAAAAATTATGGCTGGCCGCTGGTCTCCTATGGACACAACTACAACGGCGTCCCCATCCCCAGTCCGGACACGCGTCCTGACCTGACCAAGCCCGTCATCTACTGGGTTCCCGTCATCGCTCCGGGCAATCTCATGTTCTACAAAGGCGCCATGTTCCCGCAGTGGAACGGGTCGGCATTCGCCAGCGCCCTGGCAGCGAAAGTCCTCGTCCGCATCACCTTCGACGGCAAGGGAGGAGCGCAGGTCGCCGAGCGTTGGGACATAGGCCGCAGAATCCGCGACGTGGAAGTAGCACCCGATGGAGCGTTATGGATGGTCGAAGACGCGAAGCCGGGTGGTCTCTTCCGCCTGACGCCTTTAGGTATGGCTGTTTCGGCTCCAGCCCCGCAGCCAGCTCCAGCTACGCCCACCGCGACCCCGAGTGGCTCCGGCTCCTCAACGCAGGATGCCTCGAATCCCGAACATGTGAAGAGCGTCATTGCGAACAACAACTGCCTTCTCTGCCATCGCATCGAGCATGACGGCGGAGACATCGGGCCATCGTTGAACGGAGTGGGAACGCGGCGCACAGAGGATCAGATACGGGCGGCGATTGTCAGTCCCTCGAAAACAACCAGCACTGGCACGCCCAACCCCATGCCTCCCTATGGGAACAAGATCTCGGAAGAAGATCTGAAGAGCTTGGCGCACTACCTCAGCACACTTCCATCTCAACCCTAAGAGCGATGGAAGCGGACGAATCTCCGGGCACGGATCAAAGCCCGGAGCTTCTTAACGCCAAGTCGTCTAGTTTTACCAACAGTAAGTCAATGAGCGACTTGGCGATTTGGCGTCAACCAAGAATGCTGGTCATTTGACCACAGCAGTATCTGAAAGGTGCCGAATCAAAAAGCTGCGACCAGGATGATTGATCGTTACTAGCTGCTCAATCACTGCCAACCGATTATAGGCAACCTTCCGAGGTTGCAGATGATATTGCTTGTTCGTGACACTCAACAGGGCGTAACTGGAAGCTCTGTCCTCTGTTACAGAAAGAGACTCACCGAGCCGAGACCTACGATGGGGATACCGTTCCAATGCCGTTCCGATGGCGAATGGGTATGGCCCACACAAACAAACGTAGAAGTGCAACCAGCAAACAATGTCTTCAGTTCGGCGTCTGTGGTGTCCGGACCAATACCCGGACCATCATCTCGTTCGGGCGAAGCATGAACGCCAAGAAAACGGGTGCCGTCCGGCAATGTCATAGATACCTCAAGCGGCAGATCTCTCAGCCAATTAAACCAGCCGCCTGCAGTAACCATGCCCTGGGTCCAGGCAAAAGTATTCGCCACTTCTACTAGGAAAGGAAGGAGCCTTGAGTCCGCTTTTGCCTCTTCCAGCGTTGAAGCAGGTCGGTCACAAAACGCCACATAACGGTCAGTGTTACCTCTGATGAACCGCCATTCGGGAGCTTGGACAATCGTTCAAGCACGCCCACCGGATCGGGTCCAAGAGCGACGAGATCGCCCAATACCCAGTAGGCGTCAACCCCTCCCTGTGAGGAGATATCTCGCAGCACAGCATCGAGCGCTACGCTGTTTCCATGAATGTCAGAGAGCACGGCAATCTTCATGTGGTCAGGTGTGTGAAAACCATTTCGGATCGTGTAAGCGGTTGTTATCTCGATTGCTTGGCGTATAGTCGCGAGTCTAATCCAAGAACCGCCAGCGTAGCCGAGATTCCTCGGCCAAAGTGGCGTCTATCTATCTTCATCGTTCATCCGTTCATTTTTCGTCTGGGATGTCGTAGATGAAAGACTATAGATCAGTATCGTTACTGCTTCGATAATTGCGAAGCTGGTGATTTTGTGAAAAGTCTTGCCCGACGGATTGAACGCGGCAGGATGAATTGACGCATTCAGGCCAATGCGCTTATTGAGCCCTGTAGACGTATCGGCCGGATCACTTCGTGGAAGTGATCCGGCCGGTCCATATCCTCAAATCACTCCGGATAAACGTGATTGTCTCATCGCCAGGGGACCTTGCATCCCTTGCAATTTCAGACAGGACACTGGATGGATTCAGGAGGGCATGCCAATTCTGACGATACAGTTGCAGCGGGTTGTGCGGTATGGTTGGTCAGTCTATTGGATTTGCACAAGTCTGGAGATAGAATTTGTCCCGTAAGCTTCGGATGTTGGCCCCAAAGGTAAATTCATGGCTGAGAATAAGACCAAGCCCACAACTATCAGCGTTCCGGCGTTTCTGGATGCGTGCGTTGACGAGGCGCGACGCATGGACGCTAAGGCTTTGACCAAGCTTATGCAGAAGGTCACCAAGAACGAGCCCGCGATGTGGGGACCGTCAATCGTCGGCTTCGGCAGCTACCACTACACTTACGAGAGCGGGCGCCAAGGCGATATGCTCATCGTCGGCTTTTCTCCGCGCAAGGCCGCAAATGTTTTGTACGGCACGATCGGCTTCGATGGCGCTGAGGCGTTGCTCGCCAAGCTCGGTAAGCACACCACCGGTAAGGGATGTCTGTACATCAAGAGGCTGGCGGATGTGGACATGAAGGTGCTTGAGACACTCGTCGAAAAAGCCGTTGCAGCCGCGAGGGCCCGCTACGCAAAACAAGCATAGCCTCTTC
>JAATFH010000364.1 GCA_015655315.1 Terriglobales bacterium | reverse complement strand
TGGTGTTTTTCGCGCGCGGCGATGATGCCGCGCAGCATGGTGGCGCATTGCTCTTCGCTTGGCTCTTCGACCTTGACGACCTGGAAGCGACGCGCCAGCGCTGCGTCTTTCTCGAAGAACTTTTTGTACTCGGACCATGTGGTAGCGGCGATGGTGCGCAGCTCGCCGCGTGCGAGCGCCGGCTTGAGCAGGTTGGCGGCGTCGTTCTGCCCGGCCTGTCCGCCTGCTCCGATCATGGTATGGGCTTCGTCGATAAAAAGAATGATCGGATGCGGCGAGGATTTTACTTCGTTGATAAGTCCTTTGAGGCGGTTTTCAAATTCACCTTTTACGCCTGCGCCTGCCTGCAGAAGCGCCAAGTCGAGGCTGTGAAGTTGCACGTTGCGCAATGCGGGCGGCACGTCGCCCTGGCTCAGGCGCAGCGCGAAACCTTCGACGACTGCTGTTTTGCCTACGCCCGCTTCGCCGGTGAGGATCGGATTGTTCTGGCGGCGGCGCATGAGGATATCGACGACCTGCCGGATCTCCGAATCGCGGCCAAGGACGGGATCGATCTTGCCTGCCTTGGCTTTCGCGGTAAGGTTCTCTGTGTATTGGTCGAGATGCTGCGTCTTGCCGGAGCCTGCCGGGCGAGGAGCACCGTCGGCTCCTGCGGCTGCGGGCGCAGCAACGGTACTTGCGGCGGAATGCTGTTCGCTTGATTTTGCGGTAACGGTGAAGAAGTCGTTGCGCAGAGTTTCGACGGGGATAAGTTGCAGTTCCTTGCTGACTTCGCGGACGAGGCGAACGAGCTCGTCGTTCGAGAGAAGCGCCAGGAGCGTATGGCCGGTGCGAATTTCATTCGCGTCGAAGTCGAGGGTGGCAATCGTCCATGCTTCCGTGAGCATCTTGGCCAGCGATGGGCTGAATTCGATGCCGCGCGCATTGCCACGCTTCAAGCGATCGATGCTGCGTTGCAGTTCATTGGTCAGGCGCGATTTGTCGACACCATATTGTTTCAGGATGAAGGCGATATCGTTGTCGGAGCTATCGATGACCTTCGCCAGATAGTGCTCCACTTCGATTTCGTAATTTGTGCGCGAGACGCAGAGACCTGCGGCGGCTTCAAAGGCGCTGCGGGTTGCGTCATCGAGTTTGCTGATCAGCGATTTCAGGTTCAGGCTCATCTTCTTACTCTCCCGAAAAAATGAATGCGGTTATGACAACTTGTATGTGGCCTCGTCCGGATCGCGCTGGAGCGGACGGTTCTTGACCCAGCTCACGAGACCCAGGCGCGATGCGCCCGGTCCGGCGACGCCGAGTTCCATGGCAGGCGTTTCCGCGCGTTCGAGAACCAGCTGGACGATGAAATCGAAATCGCGGTTCGCATAGAAGCGCAGCCAGGAACGGAGATCGCGATGCGCCTCGGCTCCGGGAAGGAATTGCTGATAGCGCTCGAATTTCATCGGACCCAGGCGGATGGTGACAGTCCCGTGCTGATCCCATACCTCGTCGCCGACGATGGTGCCCATGCCGAGACGCTCGCAGAACATGCCGGCATCGCGCAGGAAGGACTGGTTCTCGGGAGGCAGACGGTTCCATGTTCCCGTGAACTGATGAATTTCGACCGGGATAGCGAAGTAATCTTCGAGCAACTGCTTGAGCCCTTGAGCGGTGGGCACGCGCTGCGCGAGAAGGCCGGTGTAATAGAGGCAGGCGTCATCGGAGATGTCCATGCGACGCTGGAGGCCTTTGGTGCCGAGTCCGATGAGATCGAGCAGGCGTGTGCTGATCACGTCGTCGCCCGCGCCGGTGCGCTCGTAGGCTACGTAGAAACGGTATTTCTGCCACGCACGGTAGAAAAGCGAGATGATGCGGTGATTGAAGAGATCAAAGAAGTCTCCCGGGCCGCGATCTTTTGCCTTTGCGCGTTCCAGCAGAAAATCCGTATAGACATGGGGCAACGCGCCAACGGCGGCGCTGAGGCCCATGAAGTTGACGGACATTTTCATCTGTCCGTCTTTGCCTCTTTCAAGGCCCTGCAGCTCGCTGGCGGGAAAGGCGAAGGTTGGGTATGACGAGAAGCGCACGACCTCGGCACCGGGAGAGACAAATAACCCGATGGGACGCCGGTCCGGATAGAGTCGCTCCAGCAGACGCACGGCCTGAAAGAACTGGACGCTGTACGGATCGCGCTCCAGCATCTCCTGCAGACGCTGAAAGGCGGGAGCCGTCTTGAAGTCGATGTTCAGAGGAGCGGTTTGTTTCCTGCTCTCGGTGGCCATTCGCCCAGCATCTCCTTTCTTTGATTGGTGCGCGCTGCCAGCTGGCAGAAGCTGTTGATGGATGTGTAGGAGCCGAGGAAGCGGTCGAGCACGTTCGCGAAGAGGTAGACGCCGCCGCCGACAAACTGGCGCTCGTCGAAGTCGATTTCAAGCCGGGTGCCGCGCGCGGGAATGTTGCCGTAGCCCGATTGCATGATGGCGAAATGCGGGCGTGACGAGAGTGCGGTGATGCCGCCGATCTGGTTTTCGAGGTAGGACGAGTCAGTGAAGTTGTGGAGGCGCAGGATTTCCTGCAGCGCGGTCACGCCCTCTTCGGCGAGCGACAGATAGTTGAGCGACAGCTGCGAGACAAGCCGCCACAGCTGACCTTTTTCATCGGGGGGATCGTAGCTGGGCGTGGGACGGCGCAGGGCGACGATCTTCTGTATCGCGGGAAAATCCTCGGCGGAGAAATCGCCGTCTTCGAGGCCGAAGGGCAGACGCGAGGGCAGATCGAAATTCGAGCAGGTGGTGCGGACGGTCAATACTTCGGCGTCGGGATGCGTTACCTGTCCGTCGACATCGACAAGAGAGATGTGCATGGTCGAGGGCTCGCGCTCGCCGAGAACATTCGAGCGGCGCATGGCATGCCAGTAGGTGCGGTCCACGGTCCTGCGTCCTTCGAAGCGATAGGAATAGAGCGGGTCGAGCTCGATGCTTTCGCGGCGGCTCGTGTTCGAGGCCATGACATCGTCGATGGAGAAGATTTCGGTTGTTTCCTGATGGCGCACATCGGGGATGACGGGATATTCGTGTTTCGTGTGCGTCACCAGGATCGGCTCGGCGGTCTGGGCAAAAAGGTTGATGACGGGCGTGCATCCCAGGCGCAGCGTCCGCGAGGTGACGCCGATTTCCAGATCCTGCTGGCGCTCGGGACGGTCGAAGCGCGAGAAATAGAAAAGGATTTCCGCCTGTTCTTTGCAGCCGGCTTCTGCGATGGCCTGCAGGCCGTTCAACTCGAAGAAGAGAAATTTTTCCGAGAAGGTGAAGTACTCCTGCAGGAGGCGATACCCCTCGAACGAGCGTTTGGGATATGGCAGCAGGGCTTCGTCTTCTTCGAAGCCTACTGGGCGCAGATCGGATGTGGCGATTGGCACCACCCTGCCGCCGCGCTGCTGCGGGTCGCGCACGAAGATCGCGATGCAGTTCTTGCAGAGCAGCTCGTACAGCGTATGGACTACATTCGTTTCGCCGGTGAGGTGGAAGGCCAGCTTGCCGATCTGGAGTTTGTCGAAGAGAACATCGCGCGCGCAGTCGAGGCGCATACGCACGACGCCTGCGGCTCCGTGAACGCGGATGGGCTGCGCCAGCCGCTCCGGGTGCCTCCATTCGCATTCGCCTACGGAAAAGGGCCATAGCTGCAGCGGATACGAAGTGCGGAAGCGGCAGGGCAATCCGTCGAAGGTGCGCTTGGTTGCGAGCTGCGTTCCAACTGGGATGGACAGGCCGGTTGTCTGCTTGCCCTGCTCCGGATCGAGCTGGCATTCGACGACGGTCATCGACGGAATGGGGCGCAGATAATGCGGAGAGACGATGCCCAGCAGAGCCGAGGTGATTTCCGGGAAGTCATCATCGATGCGCAGATGAACACGCGCCGCCATGAAGGCGAAGGCTTCGATCAGCCTTTCGACGTGCGGGTAGTCGCAGCGGTCCGGTTCCAGCAGCAACCGGCTGGCGACGCGCGGATATTTTTGCGCGAACTGCGCCCCCAGCTGCCGAACATAGGCTAGCTCACGCTCATAGTATTCAAGCAGTTCTTCGCGCATCGCCTATTTCACCTTGTACTCGCCGCTCGAAAGCTCGAGCACAGTATCGAAGGAGATTTCCTCGGGGGCGGGGTCGAGCTTCATGCTGCCTTCGATATGGAAACGGAGACGGCGCTCGGTGGTATCGCCTCTTTCAAGCGTCACACGCACATCGGTCAGGCGCGGCTCGTAATTGCGCAGACACGCTTCGATGGCCAGCCGCAGGCGGCGGTTATCGGAGGCGGAGTTCAACCCCATCGAGGATATGTCGGGCAGTCCATAGTTGATGGTCGATGCTTTCGCCAACTCGTAATCCGCCAACGCGGGGATGGGAGGCTGACGGGTGTTGAGCAGCCACTCCAGATCGCGCTTGAGGGTTTCCTTGAAGTAACGCAGAGATTGCGCGCGCGTTGCGGGCCAGTCGTCGACTGCCATGAGGCGGTCGAGAACCGATTGCGTTACCAGCGTTTCTGTAGCCGAACGTGCCAAGCTGGCGAACTCCTAGACCGTTGATAAGACTAATGCGAAACATTCATCGCAGCGATAGGGTCGATACGGCAAAGGCGCGAAAAGAGCGCTTCCCTTTGACCGTTGGTGTCGCTGGAGGGATCAAGACACTGAAGAAGTAGTGCCAGGGGCTCTGCGATCATTTCACTTGCTTCCCATTCTTCCAGGTTGCGGTGCTCGATTTCCTTCACCAATTCTTCTAACACCGGATGCGCGACTTTATTCTGTCCGGCTCCCACGCAGAGCTGCGCGATCTGCAGCCTGCGCTGGAAGCGGGCGCGGCCGCTCGGCTGCTGGGCTGCATCGCGCACGAGAAGTTGAATCGCCTGCGTCAGCTGTCCACGGCGGATCATGTCGCGGGCCAGATCGAAGGCGTCCGGAGGCGATGCTTCGCCTTCGTTGTCGGATACGTTGCTGGACGATGCGTATACCGGCTCGGGTTCGGGTTGAGATTCCTCCGGTGAAGCTACCTCGGGCGGTTTCGGAATTACGGACTCTTCCAACCAGCGCTGCGTCTCCGGATTTGCTGTGGGCGTGTCGTCGTCAAGGCTCCACGTCGGCAACTCCGGGATGTCCCTGAGCAGGCCTTGCAGCGAGGCGAGAACAGCAGCTGAAACGGCGGAGTAGCCCGACTCGTAGCTCGCTTTCCAGATATAGCGCTGCACGTCGAGCCATGCGCGGCCAGCCGGCTCACCGGCCGCCGCAATCGCAGCGCGGAGCAGTTCTTCCCAGTTGTATTCGGCGGATAGACGCTTCAATGTCTGGCGCGTTTCAGTGGGCGGCGACGCAAGAAAATCGTAAGAGGCATAGCTGCCCTGCTCGCGCATCTCGCCCAGCCGCACGGCGGTTTGCAGCAGGTACGCAACCGGGCTTGCCGGACGCTCTTTCTGCATGAAGAGCGCGCAGTCGCGAATGCGGCTGATGGCGTCGTCCCAGTCCACTGGCTCGGCGGAAACGGACTTTCCTTTTTTGGCCTTCGGAGCAACGGTCTCGGCTACGACTGCGACTTCTTCTTCCTCGGCCTGCGGCTCCTCTTCCTGAACCTCTTCTGGCTCTTCCGTTACTTCGTCCGGTTCGGTCTTTCTCTTTTCATTGAGCAGGCTGTTGATGACCTGGCCGACTTCTTCGATGGAAGTGCGGAGCTTGCTGAAGGACGGACCCTCATCGCCATATTTTTCTTCACAGAAGATCTGAAGTGTTTCGAGCGTTTCCAGTGTCGATTGCAGGGCTTGCTGCTTTTCTACATAGAATTCTTTCGACGTCGCAGCGAAGGCGGCATCGAACTCTTCGCCGGTAGTTTTGCCGTCTTCGATGGCCGCCTGACGCGCTTCGCGTTTGCTGTCGCTGGCCTCGGCATCGGCCTCGTAGCCGACGGCGCGAGAATCCTTGTACTGGAAATAGTTCAGGCCCTTTTTGGTGATGGGCGCTTCGCGCACGATGGAGGCGGTGCGGTTGGCAGCCCACTCGATGGGCATGGCGCGCATGCCGACATCGCCGTCTTCGATGACGGGATAAAGGGTTTCCCAGAACTGTTCCTGCAAGTCGAGCATGAGCCTGAAGCATGGCTCGATGAGAGACAGGCCTTCGCGCTTGACGTACGCCTCGCAGAGCCACGCCGCGAGTTGCAGGTCTTTGCTTCTGGTAGCCAGGGCTTCGCCGGCCAGCTTGATGACTAAAGCAAAATCGGCTTTCTTGATTTGGCGCTCCCAGGCTCCGCTGGGAAGGCTTTCGTCATCTTCTGTCCGCGCTTCTTTGATCTGGTCGTAGACCTTTTCGTAGCGGAAGCTGGCTCCCGAGGGATTGTCACCCGGAATCGGATTCAGCAGGTCATCACGTAGTGGCACTTTCAGCCGTCTCCTGGGGTCTGTCGGCGTGATGGAAGGTGAGATTGCGCAGTTCGAGAAACGGCACTTCTTCCTCCCCGCGCAGCAACATTTTCTGGCCGTAAGGAACGGCCCCATATTTTTCGTTGTCTTCCCACGCGGTTGCGCGGCCCAGCCGGACGGCGTCGTCGGGATGCTTCCACGAAAGCGGCGCGAGAACCGGCACCAGAATCTCGCCCAGATCCTGCAGGCGGAAATCCGCGGTGGTATGGAGAATTGCGGGCGCCCACAGCAGATCGCGCAGTTTTTTGGGTGCCTGTATCTCTACTGACTCGACATAGGCCAGCGGAATCCAGGTGTAGCTCCCGGCGATAAACGCTTCAAGATGCGCGCCGATGCGCGGATCGGCGTCTTCCAGAGTGGCAAACTCCTCGCCATTCAAGACACCGGCGGGCGAGGGATGCGTGGTTCCGAGAGGCAACTCGTCCTTGGCGAACATTTCCTGACGCGTTCGCTCAGCATGCAGCGCGGCCCGATACAGCAGGGCTCCGGCGGCGGCTTCCTTGTTGGCGTCGGAAAGTATGTCGAGATGTTTGCTGGCGCGGTCGTACTCCCCGGCAAAGCACAACAATTCAAATAAAAATGTACGGCGCTTGACGTCGAGCGGTTGTTTCTTCAATTCGTCGCCAAGAGCAGTGATGGCCAGCTGTAGCTGGCCATCGCGGTAATAAGAGAGCCCGTCCATCCACAACCGCCTTACGAGGCTTTGTTCTGTTTCGTGCTGTACTTGACTTCACCCACGCTGGCGACGTTGCCCTTCTCGTCCTGTGTCGAGTAGTCAATGCCGATTTCGTTATAGGTAAAAGAAAGGCTGACGCTGGGAACTTCCGAAGACGCCGACATCTGCAGGCCGGTAACGAAAATTTCCGTGAAGTTTACTTTGAGGTAGGGCTTGCCGTCCGCGCCGGACTTGACGGCGCTCAGCGTTCCCTTGGTGATGTGAACACCTTTGATGATCGACTTGAAGAGCTTCGGCGTCGACTTATCGAAAAACGTCATCGTGCTGAAGTCCGACAGGTCCACTTTACCGGCACCGGAACCACCTGTTCCAGCCACCGAAGATATGTTCGAGGCTCCCCAGCTCCAGCTCAGAAGCTGGATCTTGTTTTTGAACTTTTCATCTTGGGATTCGCCAGGAATCCCATCAAGGTCGAGAAAATAATCTACTGCCATTTCTGGCTCCTTTCACTCATACTTAGCCGCCACGCGGGCAAGGGGTTGATCCTAAAGTCCCGGCAGGTAATTACTTCCTTGCCGATGCCGGCAGATCGGCAACCAGACGGAGCGAGACAGACAGCTCGTCGAGTTGGAAATGTGGTTTCAGGAACGCAACAGCGCGGTACGCTCCGGGCTTCCCTGGAATTTCGGAGACCTGGATCGCTGCTTCACGCAAAGGTAGTTTCGCCTTTGCCGCCTGCGACGCGTCATCATCGGCGCAGACGTAGTTCATGATCCACTGATTCAGGAACCGCTCACAGTCCTGACGGCTCATGAAACTGCCGATCTTGTCACGCATCATCGCCTTCAGGTAGTGAGCAAAGCGAGACATGGCAAGAATGTAAGGAAGTTGCGCCGAGAGGCGCGCGTTCGCATTGGCAGCATCTTTATCGTAGAGTTTCGGTTTATTTGCCGTCTGGACGCTGAAGAACGCAGCATAGTCCGTTCCCTTGCAATGCACCAGAGGCACCAGTCCCTGATCGGCCAGCTCTTTTTCACGACGATCAGTGACGGCTACTTCAGTTGGACACTTCAGAGCAATATCGCCCTCGTCAGTACGGAAGGTATGCGCCGGCAGACCTTCTACCAGGCCGCCGCCTTCTACGCCGCGGATCGCAGCGCACCAGCCGTATCTAGCGAAGGAGTTGGTCAGCCTTGCGCCGAGCGCGTAGGCCGCGTTGCCCCACAGATATTTAGAGTGATCGCTGCCATCGACACCCTCTTCATAGTCAAAGGCATCGATCGTCTTGGTGTCTTTGCCATAGGGCAGCCGCATGAGCACGTGCGGAAGCGTGAGAGCCACATAACGGGAGTCATCCGACTGGCGGAAGGACTTCCACTTGGCATACTCGGTCGAATCGAAGATCTTTCCGATGTCGCGCGGCGCGCCAAGCTGCGTGTAGCTGCTCAGGTTCAGAAGTTCTGAATTTGCGGCTGAAAGGAATGGAGCGTGGGCCGCGGAAGCGACCTGGGAGATTCTCTCCAGCAGTTCCATGTCTTCCGGACCCTTGCCGAATTCATAGTCGCCGATGAGCGAGGCAAACGGAGCGCCGCCGAAGACGCCGAACTCTTCTTCGTAGACCTTCTTGAAGAGAGCGCTCTGGTCGAACTCGGGCGCGCGCTGCAGGTCCTTGAGCAGTTCGCGCTTGGAGACGTTGAGCACCTTGATCTTGAGCTGGTCGCTGGTCTCGGACTGATCGAGCAGATACTTCAATCCACGCCATGTGCCTTCCAGCTTCTGGAAAGCGGGATAATGCAGCACTTCATTCAACTGCAGCGAGATGAGGTGATCGATCTGCGCGATGCGGGCCTGAATCGAGGCTTCCGCGTCGCGGGTCAGGGTCATGTGCCCTTCGAGTACCTGCGAGACGAACTCCTTGACCATGTCGCGTCCGCGTTCGAGCGTGGCTGCGTCGCGGTTAAAGCGTCCCTGCGAGACGATCTGATCGAGTAACGACTGCTCTGCAGTCTGCTCGACTGCCTGCCCTGCGGCGGCAGCGGCGGTATTGGTTGTACTCATTTCTCACCCCCGGTGGTGCCCAGTTCGCCGCGAAGCTTCTCGCGCGATTCCGTATTGGAAACGGCGTCGAACAAGGCTTCGTCGAGCTTGTCGTTGCCCTGCAGACTGCCGCGCAGATCGGAGAGCCGCTGGCGGAGATCGAGAAGCTCCTTCAATGGCCCGACCTGCTTCGCCACGTTCTCCGGCGAAAAGTCATCGAGACTTTCGAATTTGAGGTTGACGGAAATCTGACCCGCGTTGGGATCGTCGCTCAGCTTATTGGCGACGGAGTAAGCGAGATGCGGCTGCATGCCTTTGAGCACGGTGTCGAAGTTATCGGGATTGATCTCAACGAATTTGCGGTCTTTCAAGGCGGCGAGCGGTTGTTCGGGCTGGCCGGTGAGGTCTCCGAGCACACCCATCACAAAGGGCAGCTCTTTCAATTCAATCGCGTCGCCGATCTCGACATCATAGGTGATGTGCACGCGCGGCGAACGCACGCGGTCCAGTTTATGCTGCGTACTTTCCTTAGCCATTTCTATAATCCTCGATAGACGCGCGGAGGCACCGCCCGCCGGTGATTCGAATCAACACTCTGTTCCCACAACTTTTTGTTGCAAACGCCGAATGCGTTCCCCATTAACTATCTTTTAACAGCTGTTTTGAAACGCTAATTGGCTTCTGATGAGAGCGGGCCAATTATTAACTGCCTCATAGTGTGTGTCAAGTTCAAAACGTTTCGTGAAGCCATGCAAAATTGAAGCGTTTTAGTGACTGCTTTACCATCACTGTATACTCACCCGGGTAGGATTCCAAGATATGCGACAGTTGCAGCCGGTTGTCTGGTCAAAAGGTGTTTTCTTATCGCCGCAACATCTGCAGGCACAGGACCGCTTCTTTGAAGAGAGCCTGCGCTTTCTTGTGGAAGCACTCTCCTTCCGCTACTGGGGATTTACTTCTTTGCAAATAGACGGCACCGCGCTGAGCGAGGGACAATTGAGCATCTCGGAGGCGTCCGGGGTCCTTCCTGACGGACTGCTGCTGGACCTGCCTTCGTCCGACGCCGCTCCGCGATCGCGCACGCTCGATGAGTGCTTTCATCCGGGACAGGAGAGCTGCTCGTTTTATCTTGCCGTTCCGCAGGAGCGGCCCGGCGGCATCAATGTCGGACTGCAGCGCGGCGGCATCAACACGCGCTTTTACGCCGAGCTGCAGATGCTGCGCGATGAAAACAGCTCCGGCATAGAAAAACCGGTTTCGCTGGCGCGTAAAAACCTGCAGATATTGGCTGAAAGCGAAAACCTCGAAGGCTCCGTGCTGCTGCCGCTGGCGAGAATCGAGCGAACGGAAGCAGGCGGCTACCGTCTCGATGCCAGGTTTGTGCCACCCATGCTGAACGTCAAGGGCAGCGAACTGCTCTCGGGAATTCTGCGCGGACTCATCGAGGTTCTTGTCGCGCGGAGCAGCCAACTGGCGGGATCGCGGCGGCAGCGCAACCAGTCGCTTGCCGATTTCAGTGCTTCCGACGTCGCCAATTTCTGGTTGCTTTATACGATGAATTCTCATCTCCCTGCGCTGCGGCATCTGTACGAGACAAACCATGTCCATCCGGAATCGCTCTACATGCAGATGCTTTCGCTGGCTGGAGCATTAACGACGTTTTCGCATTCGATTGGTCCTCGCGACTTGCCGAAGTATGAGCATGAAGACCAGGGAAAATGCTTTATTGCGCTGGACGCGATCATTGCCGAACTACTCGATACGGTGGTGCCGAGCAACTTTGTCGCGCTGCCGCTGAAGCAGCTGCGCGACTCGATCTACGCGACGGCCATCGATAAGGATCAATACTTCGAGAATTCGCGTTTCTATATCGCCGTTTCCGCAGACATGCCGGAGGCTGAGCTTATCCGCCGCATGCCTAGTCTGGCCAAGGCCTGCTCGGCGACGCACATCGAGCAGCTGATTCGCCAGGCGCTTCCCGGACTCACGCTGACGCACGTACCCGTGCCGCCGCGAGCGATTCCGGTGAAGCTGCGCTATCAGTATTTCAGCGTGGATCGTACGGGCCCGGTTTGGGATGCAGTGCTGCGCTCACGTAATTTCGGCGTCTATGTGCCGGGGGAAATTCCGAACCCGGATATGGAGCTGATTATTCTCTTCGCCAATCCTGATTAGGAATGCAGCTCGGGAGCTCTTCCTGGAAGCATTGCCACGCTGAGAAGAGTGTCATCCTGAGCGCAGCGAAGGATCTGCTGTTTGCTTTCTCTCAGCCTGTCAGTAGCGGCGAAAGACGTCATGCCGACATCGACTGTTTCCAAAAACGTTTGCGCCCCACTCAAGAAAAACAGATCCTTCGACTCCGCTGCGCTCCGCTCAGGATGACAGCTTGTTTGTCGGGTATTTCGTTAGTGGTGGCGCAGGGCGAAGATCACAATCAGAATCACAACGATCAGCACGAAGACATTCACAATCAGGATCAGCGGCTGATATTGCTGCAGCTTGCTCGGCGCTGGGGGCTGTGGCGCAGCTGCTGGGGGGGCCTGAGGAAACTGGAAGGCCGGTGCCTGAAAATGCGGCATCTGCGGTGCGCCGCCTGCTCCCCCAGCGTGCATTTGAGGTGTGGCCGGGGCGGCTGGCATCTTGGGAAACGCAGGCGGCGGCATCTGGAAGCCGGGCTGATTGCCGTCTGACTGTCCAGCGGGAGGCATAACGGGCGGACTTCCGGGAGCGGCACTCTGTCCCTGCGCTTCGCGCAGCATCGATCCGGAGATGATCCTGGTGAATTCACCGGGGCCACTGGACGGCATCGGTGTGTGCGGTGCGGGAGCAGGCATGGGCGGGGGCGCAGCTTGCACGGGCGGTGCGGCAGGTTCGGCGTTCAGCGTTCGCAGTAACTGTGTGAAGCCTCCGGCAGCGGGCGGCGTTGGCGCGACCGGTGGTGAGGGCATCAGCGGAGGCGGCTCCTTCGCGGAAGGCGCATCGTCCTTTCCGAGAGCCTGAAAGAGCTGCGTGAATCCTCCCTGCGCGGAGGGTGCCGGAGCGGGAGGAGGAGGATTTCCAAATGGAGACACACTTGGCGCCGGCGTTGAAAACTGGAAACTGCCGGGCTGAGGCGGTTGTTGTTTCAGCGAAGCGAGCGGATCTTCCTGCGGAGTATTCTGCGCTCCTATCTGCGAGAACATCTGGGTAAAGGAACCGGGACCGGATTGCGGCGGTGCTACGGGCGGCTGTGGTGTTGTCGCCGGTTGAACCGGAGCGGGGGCGGGTGCGGTCTCCTTGGTTCCGGAGAGCGCCTGGAACATTTGCGTAAAACCGCCAGCCGCGGCCGGTTGAGGCGGCGCGACCGGCGCAGGTTGCGCTGGTGCAGGAACGGTTTCGGCTGTCGGTTTCGTTTCGGGAGACAGAGTTTTAAACATCTGCGTGAACGCGCCCGGTCCCGCCGGTTGGGCTGCCGCCGGTGGAGGTGGCGTGAACGCCTGCACGGGTGCTGCCTGCGGTGGAGGCTCGGATGTTTCGGGTACGTGCACCGGGCTGAAGCCGGATTCCGGGGGCGTCCGGAAGAGTACCGTTTCCGCTGTAATCGGTGGCGAGAGCTGTGTTTTCAGAACGGGATTGTTGAGCGTCTGCAACAGCTGCGTAAACTCGCCGGGCTTCGGTGAAGAAGCGGGAGCAGCAGGAGGCGCTGGTGAAGGTGCAGGAGCCGCAGGCTTGTTGATCGCAACCGGAGTAAAAACGCTCGTCAGATCCGCTGCAGGTTTCGGCGGCGCGGGAGGTGCTGGAACGGGCGGAGTGTTTTCGACCTTTGCCGGCTGCGGCGGGCTCGATGAGAGAGCCTGGAACATCTGCGTAAAGCTTCCGGCACCGGCTGGCTGCGGAGCGGCTGTGGGCTGCGCTTCTACAGGCGGTTCCGGCGTTGCATTTTTTGCGGGCGCCGCATCCGCGCGCATGAGCGATTGCAGGAGATCATCCTGTTCTGCGGGCTGACTCGGTTGCGGTGTGACTTTGCCGAACATTCCGGTTGCGCTTGTGGATTCGCTTGCCGCTGACTCACCGGGGCCTGAGAAGGGAGAGCTGTCGAAAGGTGACTTGGAGGAGTCCATGCTATGCACACCGTGGTCCGAAAATCATGGCTTGATTCTGAGGCCAAGCTTACATTGCAAAACCTTGACAGTAAAGCCCCGACACCCTAGGATGCACACACGAATTGGCCACATGAAATCCAACACGAGAAACTAAAAGAACGATACATTCACTATGTGAGCATATCGTCTTCCACGGCCCTGTCGATGCCGGGACACTTTCAATAACCACGTTTCTCCGATTCGCCTTATGGTTCGATATTTATGAAATTTTTGTCGCGTGTGGTCTGGTCCGAAGGCATGTATCTGGGACCGCACCATTTTCAGACGCAGAGCCGGTATTTTGAAGATTCCATTGCGTTCCTCGTCGCCAGCCTATGGCATGAGCCCTGGGGATTTCTCCATTTCGAGCTGGACCAGAAGGCGATCCGCAATGGGAATGCCGTTGTGCTGCACGCCTCGGGTGTCTTTCCGGATGGCCTGACTTTTGAGCTGCCGAATTCCGATCCGCCGCCGGCAGCGCGCAACCTGGCCGAGGTCTTCCCTTCCACCGATGCAGCGCTTCCTCTGTACCTTGCCGTTCCGGCGCGCAAGGACAATGGCTTTGACTGCGATCTGAGCAGCACCGCCAACGGAACGCGCTATGCCCGCATGCAGCGCATTTTGCGCGATGAAACAAATGGTATTGATGAGCGTGAAATTGAGTTGGGTCAGAAGAACATCCGTGTCGTTACGGAAGCGGAACTGACTTCGGAGATGCAGTCGATTCCGCTTGCCCGCGTGCTGCGCGACGGTCGAGGGCATCTCGTCTATGACGAGGAATTTATTCCCACCTGCCTGCGAGCCAGCGCGAGCGAGCAGTTGATGCTGCTCTTCAAGTGCCTGATTGAAACGATCGGGGAGAAGAGCGCGACGATTGCCCGCAGCGCTCGGCGGCATGGACGCTTCGAGGCGGGGAGTTCGGCGCTCGATGTTGCCAACTACTGGTTCCTGCATGCGCTGCACAATGCGATTCCGCCGCTGCAACACCTGAGCGCGACCAAGCATGCGCATCCGGAAGAGTTGTTTGTCGAGTTGTCGCGACTTGCAGGGGCGCTCTGCACTTTTGCCGTCGATTCCGATCCGCGCACGCTGCCTTCTTACGATCATCGCGATCCCGGGCCTGCGTTTCGCGCGCTGGATGCGCACATCAAGCGGCATCTGGAGATCGTCGTTCCATCGAACACGGTAACGCTGAACTTCAATCCCACCGAGCCGTACATTCACGAAGCCGATGTGGTGGATGAGCGCTGCCTGCGCCACGCCCGCTGGGTGCTGGGCGTGCGCTCGAGCCTGGGCGAGTCCGCGCTGCTGACGATGGTGCCGCGTCTGGTCAAAGTCTGCTCGGCGCGCTTCGTTCCCGAATTAGTGAAGCGCGCACTGCCGGGCATGACTTTGACGCATCTTCCTGTGCCTCCGACTGCGATTCGCGCGGAGGTAGACATGCAATATTTTGTGATCGAAACCTCGGGGCCATGCTGGGAGCATATTCTTCAGACCCGCAAGGTTGGCGTGTATATTCCGGGTGAAATTTCACAGCCGGAATTCGACCTTACCGTGATTGTGGAGGCGTCCTGATGAGCACTGCCCGCGTTAACAGCCTGGCATTTTCGTTTCAAGAAGTCCTCACGGCGATCCTGCGTGTACGCTTTCAGCGGCAGCAGGTGCAGGACTCGGAGAGCTTCCGCGCGCAGATGCGCCGCTCGCTGCAGACCGCGATGC
Source organism: Terriglobales bacterium (assembly GCA_015655315.1). GTDB lineage: Bacteria > Acidobacteriota > Terriglobia > Terriglobales > Acidobacteriaceae > Alloacidobacterium. The sequence goes on along the minus strand of JAATFH010000364.1, from coordinate 3,486 downwards.
AGGAGGCGAAATCCGTAGGCTATTCGAGCGAAACAGTGCAGATGGGTGTTTTTGCTGCGGTCGCATACCTGGATGAAAGCGTCCTCAATTTGCAAAGCCCTGTTTTCGTAGATTGGGCGCGGCGGCCGTTGCAGGAAGAACTCTTCGGCGGCCATCTTGCAGGAGAAACTTTTTTTCAGAATCTGCGCTCGCTGCTGGCGAAGCCGGATTCGACGGAAGTGGCCGATGCGCTGGAGCTGCATTGCCTCTGTCTGCAAATGGGATATCGCGGACGCTACGCCTTCGGCGACAGCGGTGAGCTGCACCAGTTGCTTCGCCAGGCACGCGAGAAGATTCAGCGTATTCGCGGACAGGCGTATCTGATTCCGCCGATACCCGCACCTGAGGTTAAACCCACGCGCACTAAAGATGTGTGGAGCCGCAGTTTAATGATTACCGCCTGCGTGCTGGCCGGTCTGACCGTACTGGCTTTCGGCGGGTTTGAACTTGTTCTTGGTTCCGGTGTTTCGCAGGTGCAGAACAGCAGCCTGAGTACTCGTTAGGAGTCTGTTGTGGTTTCTATTCTGATTTCTGTTCTTATCTTTTTGCTTTCGCTCGTGCTTGCCTGGATCTCCGGGCCGGTTCTTCATGTGGAAGGCACAGCGCTGGTGATCCTGCGGGTACTGTTTGTCGTTCTTGGGCTGGCGGCGGCGGTGATTATCCTTGTGCTGCATTTCCGCAGACGCAAGCGGGAAGGCGCGACAAAAAACGTTCAGGGGAATACGGAACTCGACACGCTGCTGCGCGATGCCGAGAAGAAGCTGGCTTCCGCGCAGCGCACGGGCGGGAAGACGCTCGATTCCCTGCCCCTGCTCTACATGCTGGGTGAATCGAATGCGGCCAAGACCACGACGGTGATGAAGTCCGGGCTCGATCCGGAACTGCTTGCCGGGCAGACTTATCGGAATCAGGATATTGTAACGACGGCAGTTGCAAATATCTGGTACACGCAGCAGTGCGTCATTGTCGAGGCAGGCGATGCCGTTCGCAAAAGCCCCGGACTATGGGCGAAGCTCATCCGCAAGACTCGTCCGAAGGCATATCGGTCGGCAATGGGCTCTCAGGCTCCGATCCGCGCCGCTGTCGTTTGCATGAGCTGCGAGCATTTCCTCGGGGCTACGGCGACGGAGGCCGTTACGGCTTCGGCACGCACTACGAACCAGATGCTGCGCGACCTGGCTCAGCAACTGGGGACAGAAGTTCCCGTTTACGTCATCCTCACCAAGCTCGACCGCGTTCCCGGCTTTACCGAATATGTTCGCAACCTCTCGAATGAGGAGGCATCGCAGGCGCTGGGTATTCCTACGGCGCGCAACGCGGCTTCGAGCGGCCTCTATGCCGAACAAGCAACTGGTGAAGTTACAAATGCAATCGATCAACTGATTTTTTCACTCGGCGAGTATCGACTGGAGATGCTGTCGCGGGAAAACGATCAACGCAATGTCGATCCGGTCTATGAATTTCCGCGCGAGTTGCGTAAGCTGCGCAACAATCTCTCTTCTTATCTGGTAGAGCTGGCGCGGCCCAGCCATTTGAATGCGAATCCTTACCTGCGCGGCTTTTATTTCACCGGCGTGCGCGCGCATGTCGTCGAGCAGATGGTCAGCGCTCCGGCTGCGGTGCAGCAGGCGGCGCCGGCCGACTCCGGGGCCACGCGCATGTTCTCCGTCCAGCAGATGCAGGCAGCGGCCACAGCGCCTCCTGCGCCACAGGTGGTTTCGCAGAAGGTCGCACAATGGACTTTCCTGCCCAAGCTGTTCCCTGTCGTGATTCTGCAGGACCGCAGCGCGCTTTCAAGCACCAGCAACAGCGGGCGCACGCATACCTTTCGTCGCATCGTCTTCGGCACCATTTCGGCGCTGCTGCTGATCTACCTGCTTTGCCTCATCATTTCTTATGGCAACAACTCGCGGCTTGAGCATGAGATTTCGACGGCGACGCAGGGGCTTCCGGTAAGAACCGTGCCCGCGACGGCACTGGCTTCGACGCAGGAGTTGTCATCGCTCGATCAGCTTCGCGGAGCGCTCCTGCAGCTCGAAGGCTACCAGGAGAATGGGCCTCCGCTGATGTATCGCTGGGGACTGTATCACGGCAACGACCTGCTCGACGCTGCGCGGCGCATCTATTTCGACCGCTTCCAGCGGCTGTTGCTGACCAATACGCAGAGCAATATCGTCGCCATGCTGGGCGCGCTGCCCGCGACTCCGCAGGCGGGTGCGGACTATTCGGCTGCTTACAATCCGCTGCGCGGCTATCTCATCACGACTTCCAATGCAGACAAGAGCACGCCGGAATTCCTGACGCCGGTTCTGATGCAGTACTGGCTCAACGGCAAGACTCCCGACACAGAGCAGCAGAAGCAACTTGCGCAACAGCAATTCGATTTCTATGCCAATGAACTGAGGCGCGCGAATCCCTATTCGATTGCTCCAGCGATGGCGGCGGTTACGCACGCGCGTACTTATCTCGGCAGCTTCGGCGGATACGACCGTATTTACCAGAACATGCTTGCCGCGGCGAACAAGGTCAATCCGGCGATTGATTTCAACCGCGCCTATCCCGGTTCTTCTGCGACCGTGGTCGAGGCCCATATCGTTCCCGGTGCGTTTTCGCGCGACGGCTTCAAGTTCATGCAGGATGCGATTCTGCATCCTGACCGCTACTTCAGCGGAGAGGCGTGGGTGTTGGGCGATCAAGCGCCTCCGTCGCTCGACCGGGCGAGTCTCACGCAGCAGTTAACGAGTCGCTATCTTACCGACTACCTCACGGAGTGGCGGACCTTCCTGAAGCAGGCTTCCGTGGTGCGGTATGGGAGCTTGCAGGACGCCAGCGGGAAGTTGCAGATCCTGTCGAATCCAAGTTCTCCGCTGCTGGCGCTCTTCTACACCGTTTCGCATCATACGGCGGTGGCGAATCCGGACATCTCAAAGGAATTTCAACCGGCGCAGGCGCTGGTTCCTCCCGAGAGCTCCGACCGCTGGATATCGCAGGGAAATTCTGCGTACGTCAATGGGCTGGTTGGGCTGCAGGGGGCTGTGGGCCAGGTGCTTCCCCTGTTGCAGGACCCGGCGGCGGCGAAGAATCCTGCCACAGTGCAGCCCGTGCAGAGCGCGGCTACCTCCGCGCATGGAGCCGTGAGTCAGACTGCGCAGGCGTTCAATATCGACACGCAGGCGCACGTCGAGCAGACCATCATCAAGCTGCTGCATGATCCCATCACCTCAACCGAAGACGCTGCGGGCCGGGTTGCCGGCGCTGGAGCGAAGCAGGATGCGCAGGCTTTCTGCTCCGCTTTCAACGGATTGATGACCAAGTTCCCGTTCTCACCGAACTCGACGATTGAAGCCTCGGTTGGCGATGTAGCTGGCATCTTCCAACCGGGAACGGGACGGCTGTGGCAGTTCTACGAATCCTCTTTGAAGACGGCGCTGGTACAGCAAGGCACGA
>JAATFH010000497.1 GCA_015655315.1 Terriglobales bacterium | reverse complement strand
TGCCGGTCCTCTGGGCGAGAGTTTCAGCGTGGCATCGGGGTATGTTCCTCCGGCGCGTTCCGGCTTTACCTCGGGAGCAATGCCCGCCGGAGCGGTGCGCAGTACCTATTCAGCCGGCTCGGGGGCATTGCCGACCTCGGGTATGCCGCGTAACACGGTTGCGCCTCCTTCTATGTCGATGCCCCGGAATACCGTTGCTCCGCCGGCATATCGCCCTTCGCCCAGCATGGGAGGCAGCTCGCCGCATTATTCGGCGCCGTCTGCTCCCAGCTACTCGGCTCCGCGTATGTCTTCACCCGCGCCCTCGGCACCGGCAAGCAGTGGTGCTAGAACGCACTGAAACCGGCAATAAAAAGGCTGTCACGCATAGCGTGGCAGTCTTTTTTATTTGAGCGAATCAGCAGGGCTGACTTGAAGGGCAATCACGCTGTTTTCAGGACTCGATACAGTGCCGCCATCGCCTCCAGCGGTAGCGCTTCGGCGCGCGTCTGTAAGGAGATCGCCGCCGCATCCGCGGCCTGAGCGATGCTGGGCTGCGCAAATCCCGCAGCGCGCAGATTGTTCAGCAGTGTTTTGCGTTTCTGCGCGAAGCACGACCGTAGAAAGACGATAAATCCATCCGCATCGACGCCAAGCTCCTCGAATCGGGGGGAAAGGGTAAGCCGTATCACGCTTGAATGCACCTGCGGCGGCGGAGAAAATGCACCCGGCGGCAGAGTCATCAGCTTTTCCACGCGGGCGTAAAGTTGGGTGGTCGCCGATAGCAGTCCGTAATCACGCGAACCGGGTATGGCTGCGACACGGTCGGCAACTTCACGCTGCATCATCACGACGGCTCGTGAAACCGCGTCATGATAACGAAAGATGTGCAGGAGAATATCGGAGGTAATGTAGTAGGGAAGGTTGCCAACGATAAGCAGCTTCTCCTCGCCATGACGCAGTGAAGCCAGATCGACGGTCAGGATGTCCTGTTCCATCACTTCGACCTTCGTCCCGGCAAAGTGCTGCTCCAGATTCCGCGCCAGTTCACTGTCCAGTTCGACTGCGATGAGTTTTCGCGCCTTCTGCGCGAGTATTTCCGTGATCGCAGCTTTGCCCGGTCCTATTTCGACGACGTTTTTTTCAGAGATATCGCCGAGGGCCTCGACGATACGAACGCGGGCGCTGTGATCGACAAGAAAGTTCTGACCTAATTTTGCTTTCTGCGGCATCTTATATAAGTTGTTAACCTGAGCAGGCTTACACTATTCAGTGCGGCATCTACCGACATACACGAGCATTAGCCGCCTTCATCATCATCATACGAACAACTACCGGGAGCGATTGCACACATGCACATTCTTTTTGCCGCGTCAGAATGCTTGCCTTTTATAAAAACGGGCGGACTTGCCGATGTTATCGGATCGCTTCCACGGGAGATTGCCCGGCATGGTCATCAGGTGACGGTGTACGTGCCCTTCTACCGCCAGGTGCAGAGTCATTTTCCGGAGAAAAAAATTGTCATCCCCAGCATTACGATTCCCTTTGAGTATTACAACCGTTTTGCCGCGGTAATCGATGGTGGAAAGCGCGACGGCGTGCAGTTTTATTTCATCGATTGTCCGGAACTCTTCGACCGTGAAGGGGTCTATGGCACTCCATCCGGGGAGTATCCCGATAATTGGGAGCGCTTCGGCCTCTTCTGCCGTGCTGTGATCGAAGCCAGCAAGCTGCTTGGCGTGCCGGACATTTTTCATGTACACGACTGGCAGACCTCCGTGCTGTCGGTCTATCTCCGGACGGTCTATTATTTTGACCCTGTGCTGCGCAAGACGGGTACGGTTCTTACCATTCACAATGCCGGATATCAGGGCTGGTTTCCACCTGCTACCACCGCGCGGCTGCTCTTTCCGTGGGATATTTTCACGATGGACCGTGTGGAGCAGTACGACACCTTCAACTTCCTGAAGGGCGGCATTGTTTACTCCGATGCGCTCACGACTGTCAGCCACAAATATGCGGAAGAAATTCAGACTCCGGAATTTGGCGGAGGGTTGGAAGGTACTCTGCGCAAGCGCGCCGCCGATCTGCACGGCATCCTGAATGGAGTTGACTACGCCAAGTGGAATCCTGAGACGGACGGCAGAATCGCCGCGCACTATTCGATCAAAGACCTGAGCGGTAAAGCCGAATGCAAACGCGATCTGCTGCATGCTTTCGGAGCCTCTCATGTAAAAGAGGACACGGCGGTGCTCGGCATCGTCTCCCGCCTGGCTACGCAGAAGGGCTTCGATCTTACGGCGCAGATCATAGAACGGCTGGCATTCGAGAACATTTTCCTCATCGTTCTGGGTACGGGAGAGCCCTACTATGAAAACCTCTTCCGGTCTCTGCACGAAAGATTTCCGGAAAAAATCTCGGTCCGCATTACCTACGACGAAACCCTGGCGCACAAGGTGGAAGCGGGTTCCGACATTTACCTCATGCCATCGCGTTACGAACCGTGCGGCCTGAACCAGATCTACAGCCTCAAATATGGAGCTGTCCCCGTTGTTCGCGCTACCGGGGGTCTCGACGACACGATCGAGGAGTGGGATCCGGAGACCCGCACCGGCACCGGCTTCAAATTCCAGGGATATTACGCGGACGACTACCTGAAAGCCGTGCAGCGCGCTCTCTCCGTCTTCCACGATAAGGATGCGTGGCAAACCCTCATGCGCAACGGCATGGCGCGGGATTATTCCTGGACCAAGCCAGGCGAGGCATACCTCAAACTATATGAGGAAGTAGCGCAGAGAAGGAATTAGGCAAGCCGGATTTGAGCAGCGTCTAATTCGCCGGAGAATTGGACGCATATCTGTTCCGGATGCCGAAAAATAATGGAATGCCCGCGAGAATGATTGCCGTGCCGATCAGCGAATTCCGCAGGTTTTCGGCGTAAGAAAAATAGAGCAGCACAGCCGAAGCGGCAATGAACAGCGCCGGAAGCACGGGATATCCCCACACGCGATAAGGGCGCGGGGCATCCGGCAGCCGCTTGCGGTATACGAAGATCGTTGTAGCGGTAATCATGTAGAAGAGCCACTCGGCAAAAATCGCCAGCTCAAAAAGCTGCTGGAAGCGGCCAACAACGAGCAACAGTGCCGTGCTGAGCAACGCCTGTACGATCAGGGACGTGGACGGGCTCTGAAATCGCGGATGGATGTGTGCGATGCTGCGAAAGAAGAGCCGGTCGCGGGCGGCGGCGAAGGGAACTCGCGCTCCGGACATAATTGTGCCGTTCAAGGTGACAAATATGCTCAAGGCCATGGCGGCTGAAACCAGCACCGCTCCAGCGTGGCCGGAGACGACCGCCATGGCCGTAACCGCCGGGCGTGGTGAAGCGGCAATCTGTGCGGCTGGCAGAATGTATTGAATTGCCGCATTGGTCGCCATGTAAAGTGCGCCGACGATGAAGAGTCCGGAAATCAAGGCAAGCGGCAGGCTGCGTTCCGGACGCTTCACCTCGCCTGCAACCATGGTGAGATCGTTCCAGCCGTCATAGGCCCAGAGCACGGCAATCATGGCTACCATGAAGCCTCCGAAGCCGCTCTGCGATCCTGTGAACGATGTTTTGAAGTTGGCCAGCGAGCCGGTGTGCGAGCTGAAGCAGAAAACCGCGATCACAAGAATCAGGACGCCCTTCAGCCACGTAAATACCAACTGGAAGTCACCGGCCTTCTTGATGCCGAGGTAGTTGAGTCCGGTGATGAGCCAGGTCGCGACAATGGCAAAAATCTGCGACCAGTAAAGAATCGTCGAGCCGTGAAAGACGGGCTTTTCCAGCCATGCGAAGACGCCGAAGATCGCCAGCGTCCGCGCCAGTCCGCTGGTGACGCTGGCAATCGAGGCCGGCTTGGCCACGGCAAACCACGTCCACATATAGAGAAACGCAGGCATGTCTCCATAGGCATTGCGAATGTAGACGTATTCGCCGCCTGCATACGGCATCATCGCGCCCAGTTCCGCGTACGTCATCGCGCCGAAGAGGGAGAGCAGGCCGCCCACAATCCAGGCCAGATAGACGAGGCTGGAACTGCCGACCGCGCGCATCATTTCGTGCGGCACCAGGAAGATGCCGCTGCCAATGATCGTCCCTACAACAATCGCCGTGGCATGCGACGCGCCCAGAACGCGCGGCAGATCGTTAGCTTGTGTGGCTTGCTGCGTTGCTGGCAACGAACAGAACTCCTAGTGATAGAGCTTGAGTTCTTTCCAGTCTGCCTCATATGTCAGCTTTCTGCCACGACATAAATAAATGGGCCGCCGCTCGTAAGGCATGGAATAGGGATTGTCCATCCGGTCGGCAATTTCGCAGGAGGCATAGCGTTCGAGCATTTCCTGCGGAGTCGCATCCGTAATCACAATCATCTCTTCGCCGGTGTAGCCGCGCGATCCCCACATCCAGTAATTCTGGTGTCCGCTGATGGCTGGCGGCAATCCATACTGGCGTCCGAGAACATCGATAGTGCCTGCTTCGCCATAGTTCTGTGCGAAGATTCCGGTCACGGCCTTTTCCTCGGGCGGAAGGGCGTTGTAGATGCGGCCCACCTTCTCGGCGAGTTCCTGCCAGCCGAAGCGGTCGGCGAAAAACTGCGGCAGCAGGGGTTTATCTTTTTCCACTTCCGGATCGTGCGCGATGTAGTGCAGCTTCTCGGCATAGGCGATCCATTGCTGCGGCGGAAGCACGGGAACTGAAAAGGGAAAGAAGGCAACGATGCCCACGGCCACGATGACCCCATACACGCCGATGAGCGCGTTGCGCCAAAGCGTATGCCTGGCCCAACTGAACCACGCCACTGCTCCCGCCGCGAAAAAGACGGGATAGGCAGGCGCGAGATAGTAGTCCTTGGCATGCAGCGCCATCATCAAGGCAAGAAATAAAACGTAGAAGACGCCGAGAAAGCGAAAGCTGCGCGCGGCCCTGGCAAAGAGAAGCCATAGAACGCCCGTACCCCATAGCAGAACATTGTGCGGGGCCAGCATATTGATCTGTCCCCAGATAAAGGGCAGTGGTGGAAGCTTTACGTCTTTGCCCGTCGCCTGCACCCTGCGCAGCCACTCCAGAGTGGGAAAGTGATAGTAGACCTGCCAGAGAAAATTGGGCAGCGCGACCACGACGATCAGCAACACAGAAACTGCGAACCAGCGGTTTGCCAGGATGCGGCGTTGCGGCGTAAGCAACAGCGCAACCAGCATCGCAACCAGGAAGAAAAGAATCGAGTCCTTATTCTCAAACCCAAGCCCGGCGCTCAGGCCGAGCACGATCCACCACTTCCGAATCTCACTTTGCGCCTCAGCCTGCACGATGCGAATCAGCGCCAGCGCGCAGAGCATCCAGAAGACCGGATCGAAAGAGTTCATCGAGAGATAGCCGTCGATGCCGAGATATACTCCGCCCGCGATCACCGTGAGCATAGCCAGCGCGGCGGCCTTGCGCCCGCCGCCAAGCGCCCAGACCAGCAGGCCGGTGAGAAAGACCTTGGCCGCGCCGGCGATGCCTGAGATCAGCCGCAGCGACCACATCGTGCCATGTCCAAAGAGCATTTCGCTTACGCGCGCCTGCAGAGCTGCGAGCGGAGGCTGATCGACGTATCCAAATGCAAGGTGCCGTCCACAGACGATGTAATACATCTCATCGCGGAAAATCCCGTAACCGGCACGCTGCGCCATAATGTTGCCGACGATCTGAATCGCCAGTTTAAGGGCGGCAAAAATAAACGCGAGCCAAAGGATGGAACGCAGCTCGGAACGAGAGGGTGTGGGCTGTGACGTATCCATATGCCTGCTTGTATTTGGAATTGACCGCGTATACAGCATGCACTATGCAGGCAAACACGAAAAGATCAAAGCGATCAGGAGGTGCGGTCAAGAATTGGGAATGGACCGGCTTCCTTGGCTTCCGTGCGGAAATATGCGTGAATCTCTTCCGCTGTTTTGCGTGACACTACCGCAGTCAGCGCTTCCAGATCGGCGCTTTGCACGCTGCGCAGGCTGCCGAAATGCTCGAGCAAACGCGTGCGGGTACGAGCGCCGACGCCGGGAATTGCCTGAAGTTCGGAATCGCGGTCGCGCATCTCTCTGCGCTTGCGATGGTAGCTGATGGCGAAGCGGTGCGACTCATCGCGAATGCGCTGCACCAGGTGCAGCACTGGAGAACGGCGATCCAGCACGATGGGGTCGTCCTCCTGTCCGTAGAGGTAGATAATTTCTTCCCGCTTGGCAATCGATGCCAGCGGCTGGCTGGTAAAGCCCAGCTCTTCCAAAGCCGCCGCGGCTGCGTGCAGCTGGCCCAGGCCGCCGTCGATCAGAATCAGGCTGGGCATGGGCTTGTTTTCCTCGGCGAGGCGTTTGTAGCGGCGCGTGACGACTTCGCGCATCGAGGCGAAATCATCGACGCCCACTACTGTCTTGATCTGAAATTTGCGATAGTCCGGTTTCTTCATCGCGCCGTCCTCCCAGACCACCATGGAGGCCACCGTCTCGGCTCCCTGAATGTGCGAGATATCGAAGCATTCGATGCGGCGCGGCAGCTCCGGCAGAACGAGAATGTCCTGCAGCGCCTCCTGAATCGCCTTTTCGCTGGGTTGCAGTACGCGGAAGCGCTGATCAAAGCTCTGCTTGGCATTCTGTCCGGCAAGATCGACAAGCGAGCGCCTTTCGCCGCGCTGCGGCACCGCCAGCTCAATTCTGTGACCGGTTTGACTGCTCAGCAGATCGGCCAATGTGTCGCGGTCTGCGAAACTCACCGGTACATAGATGGCGCGCGGAACATATTGCTGATCGATGTAAAGCTGCTTCAGCAGGGCGGAGAAGAACGCGCCGGCTTCAAAGGCTGCAACACCATTCAACGACGGCATGTCCGCGTGCTCGTCTTCTGTTTCCAGCAGCTCCGGCAACTCTTCCCAGAAGAATTCGCGGCGGTCCACAATTTTTCCGGCGCGCATGTGAAAGAGATTCACCGCCAGCATGCCGTTCTCGAAGTGATATCCGAAGACATCGGCGTCGTCGTTTTCGGTGGAAGCGATGCGCTGTTTTTCCTGCAGATCCGAAACCGTGCGCAGCAGGTCGCGGTATTTCGCCGCCAGCTCAAATTGTTCACCGCTGGCAGCTACCTGCATGCGCTCTTCGAGAGACCGGCCTAACTCCGCGCTGCGGCCTTCGAGAAACAACTGCGTATCGCGGACGGCTTCGCGGTACGCTTCCGGCGTCGTTAGATCTTCTACGCAGGGCCCGAGACAGCGCTTGATGTAGTACTGCAGGCAGGGGCGTGGATGGTAACGGGACAAATCTACCTTGCAGCTGGGGATGAGGAAGCTGCGATGAATGAGGTCCACAATGCGATGCGCCAGATTCCCTGGAAAGTAAGGCCCGTAGTATGCGCTGCCGTCCTTGCGCAGTCGCCGTGTGACAAAGACCTTCGGATAGCGGTCGCCCAGTGTGAGCTTGACATAGGGATAGGTCTTGTCGTCCCGCAGCAGGATATTGAAGCGCGGCTTGCGCTGCTTGATGAGATTATTTTCAAGCGCCAGAGCCTCATGCTCGTTGTCGACGAGGATGTAGTCCAGATCGACGGCTTCGCGCATCAGCGATCCGGTTTTGGCGTTGGCCTGCGATGCCTCCAGCAGATAAGACCGCACGCGCGAGCGAAGGTTCTTGGCCTTGCCGACATAGATGACTTCGTCATCGGCGTTCTTGTAGAGATACACGCCGGGCCGTGTCGGCAGGGTACGAATTTTTTCCAGCAGATCCATGATTCGACGCTGTCTCTAGTTTACCGTTTCTTCGCCCATAACTCTTTCCTGGCGAGTAGCCTGATTTTCATGAACCGCGTAAAAGCTACCTGGTTATGCATTGTCTCAAGAATGGAATTTCTACATGCATAATTACCTTTAAGTTACTCAATCGAAAGCCTCTTGACGGCCTGTTAACAATTTGGCAATGGGTTTGCAGTTATTTCCATCGCAAGCAGGGAGAGGCATGTTTCCTGATTCCGCAGAAATTTGCCTGTGCGACCCCTTTCGGGCGCCAACACATATGGAGTGAACGTGATGACTTGTATCAGCAGGACCTCTTTACAGACAATATCGGCGCTGGGCGCGCTGTCGCTGTTCTTGGCTACTGGATGCTCGACAAAGAATTACGTCCGCAGCCAGACCACTCCGGTGATCCAGAAAACGAACGAACTCGACGACGCGACTGCCACCAACAACCGCAACATCCATGACGTCGACCAGCGGGCGCAGCAGGGCATTCAGCAGGCGCAGAGTAGCGCCAACCAGGCGAACCAGGCGGCACAGAATGCGGGGACCGCGGCATCTCAGGCAAACCAGTCCGCGCAGGAAGCGGTGAATCGCGCCGATTCGCTTGCCAGCGTCGTCGGCAATCTCGACAACTACAAGCAGATCGCCGACGCCCAGGTGAACTTCGGTTTCGATAAGGCCGATCTCACCCGCACCGATAAGCAGAAGCTGGACGACTTTGCCGCACAGCTGAATTCGCAGAAGAGCTACATTCTCGCCATCACTGGCGGAACGGATTCTACCGGCCCAGCCGACTACAATTACGATCTCAGCCAGCGCCGCGCGCAGGCCGTAGTTCAGTATCTTGCCTCGAAATACAGCGTACCGCCGCATCGTTTCTATCTCATCGGGATCGGCAAAGATAAAGAAGTCGCCTCGAACAACTCAGCCGCGGGACGAGCCAAGAATCGCCGCGTTGAAATTCAGATGCTTACCAACATAAGCGGCCAGAATGGCCCGCAGACCACCGCACAGGCTACCGGAACAGTAAAGCTGCCGCAGGAAGGGCAGGTCAACGCTCCACAGCAGCGGTAAGTGCTCAGCAGTAAGAATGGAACCGCGAATGAGCTTAAACTCATTCGCGGTTTTTCTATTTAGGCGGTATCGACAGATACGCGCAAGCGAAAGTTTATTTCAACAAGGAATTGTCATCCTGAGCCACGGCGAAGGATCTGTTTTTCTTTTCGTCCAGCGAAAATGCGGGGCGGAGCCGGAAAAAGCAGATCCTTCGAAGGCACGGCGCGTTTTTTGCGCCGTGCGCCGCTCAGGATGACAGCCATGTCTTCTATATGTCGATATACAGCCTAGAGCGCAAGCTGCCGCACGTGCGCGGCTCGCACGTCGTTGGCTGTGTAAAGAGCAAAGAATGGTGCGCCTTGTGCCGCAGCCTCTACTGCTGGACGGCCGTTGGCTTCTTGGCGCTCCACAAGGCAGGCCACGGCAATCACCTTCATGCCGGACTCGCGCGCTGCTTCAATCGCCGTGATCGTGGATGCGCCCGTGGTGCAGACATCGTCCACAATCAGCACAGGAGCGTCTTTTTCCAGAAAGCCTTCAATGCGTCTTCCTGTGCCGTGCGTCTTTTCTGCTTTGCGGACCAGAAATCCATGAATGAGCGGAGAGCCATGGTGCTCCTGGGCATACCAGGCGCTTGCGGTCGCTACATTTGAGACGATGGGGTCCGCGCCCAGCGTCAGCCCGCCTACCGCCGCAGGCTTGATCTTCTGCTCGCGGAGTAATTCGAGAAGCGCAAGCCCGGTCAGGCGTCCGCCCTCGGCATGCAGTGTGGTGGTTCGGCAGTCGATGTAATAATCGCTGGTGCCGCCGGAAGACAGCTTGAATTCTCCCAGCTTGAACGAGATGCGGGAGAGCAGATGAAGCAGGGCGTCGCGATAGTTGGTAGCCATCAAGGAAGATTGTAGACTGCTTTGCGGGATGAGGGCGTGTCCTAACAGCAAGTGAACTGTTGCTGACTACGGCTGATGTTCCTGGTTGTCGGAGAGTGGGTTTTGTCACTCCGCTCAGGATGACAATCAAGGTCTCTAACTGTCGATAGTAGCTAGCTATTCAAACGTTCCAGATGGCGGAAGCCTTCGGTCTGTAACAGCAGTCCGGAGAAGAGGGTGAAGTTATAGGCCGCATGCACTACTGTGCTCGCTGCCAGCGATTGGAGGCGAAGGCGAACCACGCACAGCGCGATGCTTACTAATCCAATCAGCAGAATCGGGGCCCAGGCATGCGAAACCTGCGTCGCATGCAGCAGCGCAAACGGGATGGTAGTCAGCACGACCGATAGGGGAATCGTGGCCCACGAAAGCGCATCGGAGGAAAGGATCTCGCGCTGTATCAGCCAGCGCATGGCGTGAATCAGCCCTGGCAGCAAAAAGCCGCGAAAGGCCAGTTCTTCCAGTAGCGGCGCGCAGGTGATGCCGAAGACGAGCATCATCCACGCTCCGAGTTGCGACCCCATCATGTCCTGCATAATGGGCGGATCTTTCGGCATGGGCAGATAATTGCCCAGCAGCGTGATGCCGAATCCCAATCCGAGCCCCAGAGCCAGCAGCCAGAGAAAACGTGTCCGCGCCGCATCCAGGTTCCAGTGGATGCCTTGAGAAAAAGGCATCCGCCAGAGAACGGGGAAGAGAGCGATGGCGGCCAGCGCCGTCAACAGGTAGGTGAGGGCCTGCGTCGGGATCGCGATCCGCGCATCGGAGAGCATGAGATAGAAGAGCTCATGATAGGTTTTGTTTCCAAAAAAATGGGACTGCTTCGCCAGGAAGACACTCAATGCCTCGCCGATGAAAAGCATCGGTAGTGTCAGCACAAAAAAAAGAACGGCATGGCTGAGGTGCGGCAGGTCCGATACCGGAGGTCTGATTTCATCCGGATCAAGATATTCCGGGGACTGAAACTCGACCGGCGCAGCTTCTGCATCCTCCGGTACCGGCGTCAGCGAGATGGGATCGAGCGTCACTGAATCGTTTCTTTCTTTGCGGACTTACGTTTTTTCGGTGCGCCGCTGCCGTTTGAGCTTAGCTCCAGCACGGGTTGGTGCGCAGCGTAATACTTCTGCAGAAACTCGCCCGTGTGCGAGCCGCTGACACGCGAGATTTGCTCAGGCGTCCCTACGGCAACGATCTGTCCACCATCTTCGCCGCCTTCCGGTCCCAGGTCAATGATCCAGTCCGCGTTGCGAATGACGTCGAGATTGTGCTCGATGATCACAATCGTATTGCCAAGATCGGTGAGGCGGTGCAGCACCTCCAGCAGTTTGCGCACATCGTCGAAATGCAGGCCGGTCGTCGGCTCGTCGAGCAGGTAAAGCGTCCGCCCCGTCTGCCGCTTCGACAACTCTCGCGCCAGCTTCATGCGCTGGGCTTCGCCGCCGCTCAACGTCGTAGCAGCCTGTCCCAGATGGATGTAGCCAAGCCCGACATCGACCAGCGTCTGCAGTTTCTGTCTTACCTGTGGAATGTCCGTCAGCACCGGCAGCGCGTCTTCAATCGCGAGATCGAGCACATCGGCAATCGAATATCCGTTGAACTTTACCGCCAGCGTTTCCTGATTGTAACGGCGGCCGTTACATACTTCGCATTGCACGTAGACATCGGGCAGAAAGTTCATCTCGATGCGGCGCTGGCCATCGCCCTGGCAGGCTTCGCAGCGTCCACCCGCGACGTTGAAAGAAAAGCGGCCAGCCTTGTAGCCGCGCTCACGCGACTCCGGCAGCATGGCAAAGAGGTCGCGAATCGCAGAGAAAACGCCGGTGTACGTCGCTGGATTCGAACGCGGCGTGCGACCAATCGGAGACTGGTCGATGCGAATGACCTTGTCGATATTTTCAAAGCCGGTGATGCGGCCATGTTCTCCGGGTTCTTCGCGGGAGCCGTAGAGCTCCTTCGCCAATGCCCGGTAGAGGATATCGTTGACCAGCGTGCTCTTGCCCGAACCGGAGACGCCTGTCACCACCGTCATGACGCCCAGCGGGAACTTTGCCGTCACGTCGCGGAGATTGTGGCTGTGCGCATCTTCTACCGTGATCCATTTGCCGTTGACGGCGCGCGGCTCGAAACGTTGCAGAATCTTGACCGCACCTGCAAGGTAGCGCCCGGTCAGCGAACCGGGAACCTGCATAATCTCCTGCGGCGTGCCTTCCGCTACGACGTGCCCACCTAACTTGCCCGCGCCGGGGCCGAGGTCCAGCACATAATCGGCGTGGCGGATCGTGTCTTCGTCGTGCTCGACTACGAGAATCGTGTTGCCTAAGTTTCGCAGTGACTCCAACGCGTTGATGAGGCGTTGATTGTCGCGCTGATGCAGGCCGATTGAAGGCTCATCCAATACATAGAGCACGCCGCGCAGACGCGACCCGATCTGCGTAGCCAGGCGGATACGCTGGCCCTCGCCGCCGGATAGCGTCGCCGCACTGCGATTCAGCGAGAGGTAGCCGAGGCCGACGGCATTGAGAAATTCAAGGCGCTCCACTACTTCGCGACGCAGACGTTCGGCGATCAGGGCTTCGCGCTGTGAAAATTGCAGATTGCGAGCCGCCTCCACAGCGCGCCGCAGGGACAGCGCTGTAAAGTCGGCGATGGACAGGCCGCCGATCTTGACGGCCAGCGACTCCGGCCGCAGGCGTTTGCCTTTGCATACCGGACACGTCGAAGCCGACATGTAATTGAGCATCCACTCGCGGTATGTATCGGATTTTGATTCCTCGACCGCATCGCGCAGGTAGGTAAGGATGCCGTGAAACCCGGTCCGCGGCGCTTCTCCCTTGCCGGGGCCGTGCAGCAGAATATCCTGCTGCTTCTGCGTCAGCTGTTCAAAAGGTTTTTTCAGGTCGATCTTGTAGCGCTGCGCCGCCAGATGAATCAGCTTCAGCAGATATTGCGATGCCGAGCCGGGGCCGAGTGCTCCGTCGAGCAGCGGCTTCGACCAGTCGGTGATGACCTTTGCCGGGTCGAAATCGTAGATGCTGCCCAGTCCGTGGCATTCGGGGCAGGCGCCGTACGTGCTGTTGAAGGAAAAACTGCGCGGTTCGAGTTTCGGGATGTCGAGCCCGCAATCCGGGCACGCCATGGACGATGAGTAAAGCTGTTCACTGCCACCGGAGACGCCGATCAGCACCAGTCCATTGGCCATCTGCAAAGCACGGACAACAGCTTCCTGAAGCCGCTTCTCTACGCCAGGTTTTAGAACGATGCGGTCGATGACAGCTTCGATGGTGTGGTTCTTGCGTTTTTCCAGAGTGATCGATTCAGCCAGATCGCGTAGTTCGCCGTCGATGCGCGCGCGGAAGCCCTGCTGGTCCAGTTCATCGAGCAGGTCCTTGAATTCGCCTTTGCGTCCACGCACTACCGGCGCGTAAATCGTTACGCGCTCGCCCGGTGTCAGCGCCAGAATGCGCTCCACAATCTGCTCATGCGTCTGGCGCGAGATGGGCCGTCCACAGTTGGGGCAATGGGGCACGCCAACTGAGGCGTAGAGCAACCGCAGGTAGTCGTAGATTTCGGTAATGGTGCCGACGGTCGAGCGTGGACTGCGGCTCGTCGTCTTCTGCTCGATGGAGATGGCCGGGCTGAGCCCCTCGATCGAATCCACATCGGGCCGCTCAATTTGATCTAAGAATTGCCGCGCGTATGCCGATAAGGTCTCCACGTAGCGGCGCTGGCCTTCGGCGTAGATGGTATCGAAGGCCAGCGAAGATTTGCCGGAGCCGGAAAGTCCGGTGACGACCGTCAATGTATTGCGCGGAATCTGGACGCTGATATCGCGTAGATTGTGCTGACGCGCACCGCGCACGGTAATGTGTGTGATCGACATGAAGGATGAAAATTCGGAAAACTTGCAGATGCCGAGAGCTACAGCTCTTGCAAACGCATAGGCGGTTGTTCAGAATTAGAACAAGAATCCTATAGGTATCTTAGTTGGCAACAGAAAACCGGGTCAATGTGTGCCCGTTTTCTGCGACAATCAGCATCGTAGTAAGTACACGCAGGACAAAGCGCGTGTCAGGCGATCCGCAGGGCAAGAAAAAAGCGGTTGCCGGAGAAGATTGAGGATGCAGGACGCACTGAATTTAGTTATGTTGATCTGCGCGGCGGTCGCTGCGCTGGCTTTTGGGGTGCTGGCGGCTTATGGAATTTGCTGGGCAGCCTTTGTCGCGTTGAAGATGCACGCGCGTTCGTATGCAGTGCCGGCTCCACGGCCTGAGGCCGAAATCGCGCGATCATAAATCGCATTGAGTTTAAGCAGGAAGGCAAAGAGGCCGCTCTCAGAGCGGCCTCTTTTATTGTGGATTCGGCTGCTGCTGTAATTGCTGCTGGCGCATCTGCTGCAATTCCTGCAGCATCTGTTGCGGCGTTTTTACCTGACCGGGCTGGGCTGGCTGACCAGAGTTGGCCGGAGGCTGTTGCTGCTGCTGGTCCGGCGGTTGGTTTGCATCCGGCGGATTCGGCTCGGGCCTCGGAGGTACCTGGGAGTCCTGCTGGTCGGGAGTCGAATCATCATCGTCATCGTTGTTGCTGGCGTTACCGACGTTCTGTTGCTGCCGCACCATAGAGGCCTGACGATTCGCGGATGCGTTGGCTCCGCCCGTCCGAGGCGTAAGCGCCAGTTGCCGTGGAGCGCCATTATCGAGCGCGCCGACCATCATTACGTTGTAACCGAGACCGTCCAGCAGCGCTGACAGCACCTCGCGGGGTGCGGCCGGGCCGTAATTCCCAAAAATTCGCTGGTCGCGTGAAAGGCCGTCGACCGTCATTCCTGTCCTGGAGGAGATATCGTGAAGGATCCCGGACAGAGTCGAATTGTCTGCCCTTACGGAAAGTCTGCCGGCATCCAGCTGCACCTGCGCGGGTTTGGCGGGCTGGTCCAGAAGCGAGGTCGCGGCCATCGGTACGATTGGGGCAGGCGCAACAGGCTGCTGCGGGGACGGTTTTGTGATGGCCGCATTTCCGTGAGGCTGATGTCTTACCGGCGCATTCTGCGCCTCTGTTATGGTTGCAGTAAGAACAGCAAAGAGGACGAACCCGGCTTGTGTCTGTAACCGCATCAAAAACCTTATTGTTTGCGGCGCAGGTTTTCCTGCATGCAAACTTCTATGTACTAGACTAGCAGTGGTTTGGATTTGCTCACGAAAAATCGTTTATTTCTATTTATGACTCGCTGGCGCTCATTCGCTCTGATCGTCGCTCTCCTCTCTGGCAGAATCGCCGGGGCCGTCACCTGTACGACCCAATCCCAGATGACCGACGCCCAGCGAGCGCCCTATGTGCAGGCCGTACAGGGACTGGCCGCTCAGATTCAGACGGGCAACGTCGCTGCGGTGAAGGCCAGCACCATTTCCAGTGTGGCCGCGCAATTTGATTCGATTGCCGGTACGATCCAGTCTGTTTCTCCTGCGATGCAGGGAGCGGTCCTGACCGTCCAGTCCGTCTACGGCCTGCGGGCTACGGATCTGAAATCTCCGCAGGATACGCAGTTTTTCTGCAGCGTTCCCGGATCGCAGTTGCTCATCAACATCTCCATTCCGCAGCTTCCTCCCGGCGACTACGCGTTCGCGGTAGTACACGCGACGGGTGGCAAACAACCGCAGCAGATTTCCATGATTCTCGCGAACGACCCCGCAGGCAGCACACAATGGAAGCTTGCTGGTATCTTTGTGCGCCCTCTGACCGCAGCCGGGCATGACGGCGTCT
>JAATFH010000456.1 GCA_015655315.1 Terriglobales bacterium | reverse complement strand
CCGTCGCCGAGTTCATCCACGCCATCGCCGCGCACGACCGCATCGTCACCTTCGGCTCCCACAAGGACGTCGGCCTCGCCGGCTTCACCCTCAGCGCCGGCGTCGGCCTGCTGATGAGCCGCTACGGCCTGCTCTCCGATAATCTTCTCTCCGCAGACGTCGTCCTCGCCGATGGCAGCATCGTCCAGGCCTCCTCCACCGAGCACCCCGACCTGCTCTGGGCTATCCGCGGTGGCGGTGGAAACTTCGGCGTCGTCACGTCGCTCACCTACCGCATCCATCCCGTCGAGCCCACCATCGCCGGAGTTCTCGTCTACCCCATCGCCAAGGCGGAAGAGGGCCTGCGCTTCTATCGCGAATTTACCCGCGACCTTCCCGACTCACTCTCGGTCTTTGCTGCCATGGGCACGGCTCCTTCCGGAGTCCCCGTTTTCACCCTGCTCGTTTGCTACACCGGTCCGCTCGACGAGGGTGAGCGTCTTCTCGCACCCCTGCGCTCCTTTGGGAGCCCGGTCGTCCAGACACTCGCCCCCATCCCGCCCGCGGGCATGCTCGAGTTCCTCGCCGGGGCCGACCCCTCAGGCCATCGCTACGCTTACGACACCCGCTTTCTTCCTGCTCTTACCGACGAGGCCATCACGCAGCTCGTTCATTACGGCACGAACCGCACCTCTCCCAACAGCGTCGTGGTCATCTACGACTTCCACGGCCAGGCCCGCCGCGCCACGCTCGAGGACTCCGCGTTTCCCACCCGCGACATGCCTTACTCACTCGGCATGTATGCCAGTTGGCCCGCCGGCGGCAACGATGCTCCTCACCTCGACTGGCTGCACTCGTTCGCTCATGCCATTGACCCCTTCGCCGCAGGAACCGGCCCCATCGGCCTCTCCAACGCCGCCAGCGCAGAGGCCGTTCGCGCAGCCTACCGCGATCAATACCCGAAACTCCAGCAGATCAAAGCCAGGTACGATCCCAGGAACCTCTTCTGCCACAACTACAACATTCCTCCCAAGTCCTAGCTCGCGTGAATTCGCAGTGATAGGAGTTGCGAACTGCGACATCGACACCTCGGGCGAGATGGACGGCTTGCGGCCCTCACGGACAACGGCAAATCGGCTTCATTCAACGCTGGAAAGATGAGGCGCTTCGACCATGGCTCATCGGAAATTTGTTTTTGATTAAGGAGACAGTTGGACTCGTACTTGCTCTAACATTCCCTATTCACTGAACGGAACGCCAAATGTCAGCAGGGAGGTCCGTGATGGACGATACTGTGCGCCGATCACGCTTGGGTTCTTGCCCATGGCCTTCCATACTCGAAGAGCGATAGCATTCATATAGAGGAGCCGCATCTGCTCTCGGCTTTCTCCGCGCTCGCTGTAGATGCTGATTGTGGTTAGAAGCTGCGTTTGTCCAGATTCGAGCAGGTATGGCCCCATGCTGACTGCAGGAGCGTTTTGAGTGTCCTGCACCTCTTCCGTACTCTGGGCGACGATCTCATAATTCCGAGATCGCTGAGAACGCCCTCCGTCCAGGCTGAACAACAGATCATTCGACGTATGGCTGAAGGAGCATGGCGGGCTGTCCATTATGTTCTCTCTTTCGGATCCCGATGCAGTGGGAGCATCGCTCCATATCGTTTCGGCAGATATCATGTTTTTTCCGTGTTTCTCTTTCCAAACCAGTAGTATCGCCGCCAACAATTGGCGCAGCGAATTGGAGACAACGCAAACAGGCCCAGAAGCGAGTCCAGAGGATGCGAGTCGGCCGTCTGGAATTCGATCGAACTACAGCGAGGACAATTTCGACGCATCCAGAGGATGCGAGGAACGCTGCTGGGCCAGTTCAATTCTCCAGAACTCATTTGCGAAGCCTTTCCCGTGCAATAACCGGTACGCTAAGAAACATTTCCATCCCCAACGTTTGAATTGAAATCCAGCCAGGAGAGAAGAGCTCGGACGCTGCCAGTTGCCATCGCCATGCATGAGTCGCCTGCTCCGTAGTAAAGATGAATGGTGTCTCCATCGGCTCCGATAGTTTGCCCGCATGGAAACACAACATCGTTGACATCCCCTCCGCGCTCGTAGGAGGCTTCCGGACCAAACATCCAGGAGTCTCCTCTTTGTAGGCAGACGTCCGGTTTGTTTATGTCGAACAGAGCAAGACCCAGCCGGTAGATACTGCCGGATGCTGTATGCCTCACACCGTGATAGATCGTCAGCCATCCTTTCTCTGTTTCAATAGGCGGGGAGCAGAGTCCAATCTTGTTTGCATCCCACCACCCACCGCGTCGCGCCTCAAGCATTATTTTGTGGCTGCCCCAATGTCGTAAGTCCGGGGAATATGAAATCCACATGTGAGCACCGAATGACGTCACAGGCCGGTGAATGAGAGC
Organism: Terriglobales bacterium; assembly: GCA_015655315.1. GTDB lineage: Bacteria > Acidobacteriota > Terriglobia > Terriglobales > Acidobacteriaceae > Alloacidobacterium. The sequence goes on along the minus strand of JAATFH010000456.1, from coordinate 2,150 downwards.
CCAGAAGCCTCCGATTCTACGCGGCAGCAGAGCAGCATCTTTGTCTTCAGGCGGCATGATCACGCCATATCGCTCAAAGCTCCTGAAATCCTTGGTGAGTGCGAGCGAAACGCCGGGACCACCGCGAGCGTACGAAGTATAGGCCACTGCATACTGCTCCAACTCCGGAACATACGTGATGCGTGGATCCTCGATACCCCAGATCTCTTCCGGATATGCCAGCGGATTCGCCATCAAGGTTGGTTGAGGATCGATACGCCAACCATCGATTCCGTTCGCTGAACGAGCAGCGCAAAGATGCGACAGTCCTCGCCGGTCTTCTACGCGACAAAGCAACAAGGTATCTCCGTCAGCCAGCAGTGTGGCGCCGGCATTGAAGACACTGTTGACCGGATAGGGCCAATCTTGCCGGCTCAGAATTGGGTTCAAAGGATGACGTACAAACAGAGAATCAATAGCGGGTATTTGCGAATGCTGTTCAACACTAGGATATTCCGGTGATATAGCTGGAAGCCTGATTGGATTCAAAGACTGACACTCATTTCCTGATTCTGGTTCTCGATAATTGTCGTTCCGATGTTTTGCATTTCAAGCAACGACATCAGGAACGAAAGCGTTGATTCGGCGCCCTGGTTTTCATTCACGCGATCGGGATGAAGCCCGTCTTTACAGCCGCCGGTTGTCGCATCGTAGAGTGGAACCTGTAGATCGTTCTCACCAAGAAACCAGCGGAAGGCACACCATGCCTCGTCAAGCCAGTACTTCTCGTTAGTTAACCTGTATGCCTGCAAGCAAGCGGAGATCGTTGCGCAGGCTTCCACAGGTTGCTGATCGAAGCGAGCCTTCTCGCCGTTCTTTGTGAAAAATCCCCTCGACCCGATGGGAACGAAAATATCTTCTTCTCCCTGATGCTGCGCGGCGACAAGCCAGCGAAGAGACTCGCATCCTACTTCGATCATCCTCTTGTTCTCGCTATGCCATCCTGCAAGTAAAAGCGCCTGGGACAATCTTGCATTCGAGTAAGAGAGGCTCTTCTCGAACCACTGCCATGTCTGCCAATGGCTGCGTTCATAGATATCCAGCAATCGGTTTGCGAGCAGGTTGCGACTATTCTGGATGACCCTGTCCCCGGGGAACCAATCCAGATATGCCTGCATGCCCAGTACGGAGAACGCCCAGGCACGCGGGCTGGTGAACGTCAGAGTAGCTGGAACCGCAGCCTCGAAGAGCCTGCCTGCTGCACCCCTTAAGCCGGCGTCCTCGGAACGACCAAGCACTGTACCAAGAGCCCACAGGGCGCGACCGTGGCTGTCCTCTGAACCTATGTCCTCCTGCCATTTGCGGTCGTAGCCCAGGAAATTTCTGAACCTGCCCGTTTTTTCATGAAAAGCGAGCCATAGAAAAGCCATATAGCGACCGGACAGAGGCGCGTGCGCGTATCGGTCGGACAGTAACGACCCATTGAGCAGAGTTGCCACGATCAGCGCTCGGGCATTGTCATCTGTCGTATAGCCCTCCTGACAATTGGGCAGCGAGAAGATGGCATGCTGCAACATGCCTGTGTCATCGGTCATGCTCAGTAAATGCGATGTATCCAAAGTTGGCAATCTATCGGTCGCTTTTGCGGCGAAAATGTCCCGCAGGGCAGCGCGTGGCCGCAGCATCCGTTCGGTGCGTGCTCGTTGGAAGCTCGTCATGTAAGCCCGCGCGGTCTTTTGCCATGTCGTGCCGCGTGAATAAAGATAAGCACGCTTCCGCATCGCATGCCGCTCAGCGTCGTTATCCAATAACCTGATCGTCGCCTCTGCGATGGAGTCTGGATCATCAAATGACACGATAACTCCGCGTCCATCGGCAAGAAGTTCTTTGGCATGCCAGTATGGAGTGGAGATAATCGCTTTCCCCGCACCCAAAGCAATGGCAAGCGTGCCGGAAACGACCTGAGCTTCCTGACGATAGGGAGTGATGTAGATATCCGCAGCGCCGACGTGTTCGATTAATTCCTCGGTGCTCACAAAACGGTTGTTGAAGATGACGTGCGAGGAAACACCACACCCCTCAGCTAACGTCTGCAGTTCTTCTCTGTATCTCTCACCCTCGCGCCGCCTGATATGCGGATGCGTTGCCCCGGAAACGATATACACCAGATG
>JAATFH010000037.1 GCA_015655315.1 Terriglobales bacterium | reverse complement strand
GGATGACCCCCCCGGTGTTCTATATGTCGATCCAGCCCAGGGGGCTTTCACTATGAAGTGATCAAGTGCTACTCATCAAAACGGCAAGCCGTGGCGCTTTAAACGGAGGCAAGAATCTCGAAAGGACGCATCATCTCTTTCGCGGAATGTTCCAGAATGTGGCAATGCCACAGATATCGTCCTGGATAACCTTCAAAGCGGACGATAATGCGCGTTACAGAACGGCCGTTGGCGCGAACAGTATCCTTCCATCCCGCTTCATTGGCTTCCGGCAGAATCCGGGGGCGGATGTAGCGAATCTGCTGAGAACGAAGGTACTCGGCCGCATCGAAGCCCTGGCGGTCGAGAATCCTCACCCGTGCCTGATGCAAATGGATCGGGTGCACCTCGGACGTGAGGTTGACCAGGCTCCAGATTTCTACCGTGTTCAATACCGGCTTCTCGGTTACCGGCATATGCCAGCGCTGGCCATTCAGTAGCATCATGGTGGGATGGCCGTATGGGTCCATATATTCATTCAGGGTTAGCACGCGGGTGGTGACGGCTTCCGATTCTTCGATTTGCCGGATGGAACGGAGTGCCACCGGCATCGCGCTCACGTCTGCCACTTTTTTGGGTGAGACGCGAAACTGCATGAGCGGAAGCGCATCGTTCTTCATCACAACCTCAATCCCGGCGTGGGCGGAGAAATCGACGATGAGATCGGCTCGCTCTCCGGGTGCAAGAGAGAGGCGCTTGACCTCGACAGGTTGTGCCAACAGACCCTGGTCTGTGCCGATCTGATGAAAGGTTAGCCCGTCGGGCAAGGTCAGGCGAAAGAAGCGCCCATTCGCGGCGTTGAGCACGCGGAACCGGTACTTGCGCGGAGCAACTTCAAGATAGGGCAACAGCTTGCCGTTCACCAGGAACAGATTGCCGAAAAATTCAGGGATCCATGGGCCGCTGTCGTTCAGCGAGGTTGGATAGTACAGCTGTCCCTGATGGTCAAGCATCCGGTCGACGATGACGAGAGGGATTTCATATTCCCCGCTCGGCAAATTCAGCGCCTCCTCGACCGCATCGCGCACGAAAAATACGCCAAAGAGTCCCGCGTACACATTCAGCCGCTCAATCCCCATGGTGTGGTCGTGGTACCAGAGCATCGCCGCTTCCTGACGGTTCGGATAGTAGTAGCGGGCTGACTGCCCGGTAACAAACCAGTCTTCTGGATAGCCGTCGCTCTGCGGCGGCACGATGGCACCGTGGACATGCACGACGGTGCGTACCTCGGGCTTGTCGGCCTCTGCTCCGTGAAGGCTATGATCGATCGGCAGAAAATGTTTTGTGGGCAGGTTGCTTATCCAGTCCACCAGAAGCCCTTCGCCGCTGCGTGTCTCGAAGGTGGGCCCGGGAAACATGGCTCCATAGCTCCAGATTCGCGTCGGCTTCACGTCGCGATGCACCTGGACTTCACTCTCTCGCATTGCAATCTCGTAGAGAGGCAGGTGGACGTTTGCATCGGCAGGACTGGGCGCGGAGCCAACCGGCCTGGCAAGTTCCGGGATGGGCAGACGATCCACAAACGGTGTCAAGCTCGATGGCGTAATGATGAGAGGGATGCGGGGCGTTTCCGCATGATGCTGGCCAGCGGCGGGAGGCTGCATCTCCTGAGCGGTCAGGCTTGTGTGCCACAGGCCAAGACCCGCCAGGCTGTGGCTGAGAAAAAAACGTCGATTCATAGGCACGAGAGATCGAGATCGAAGGCAGGCAGTTTTACGAAAGGGGCAGGCGGGACAGCAGGTGTGCACTGTGTCCCGCTTGCACCATAAGCCCGTTACCTTCTTTTCCTGGGATCTACATATCCCTTCTGATCGGCAAATGGGTTTGCATCGAAGGCGCGGTCTGACTCCCAGCCCGAGTGCCGAATCTCTCCGGTCGAAGGATCCAGCAGAATCTGGTCGGTGTTCCGGGGCCGTTGGCTGCGGAAGTCGAACATACCATCGATGCTGCCTGCGAGCACATCGAAAGAGCCTCCTCCGATCCGCTGTCCGCGAAGCCAGTTGTCCTCGATGAAGCGAATGATGGACGTCTGGTCGGTCTGCTCATGGTCAACGTAATTCTTCTTTGCCCAGGGAGAGATCACCAGCAGAGGCAGGCGCGGGCCATAACCGCAACGGCCAAGCGCGTGCGGGTTGTTCTTGTCGATGCCGGGCAGAATCTTCTTGCCGTTTCCGCAAACGCCATTCCCGTTCAGAAAGTCAGCGGCGCCGGTGGAGGAGTTGACGATCGGGCTTGCCTGGTGATCGTACCAGCCGTCTGAATCATCGTACGTCAGGATGACCGCCGTATTCTCCCATTCGGGAGACTGCTCCAGGAAGTTCAGCACGCGAACAATGAATGTCTGCTCATCGAGCGGATCCGATTCGCCGGAATGCCCGGTGAGAATGGTCGGCGCCTTCAGAAAGCTGACCGCCGGAAAGTTCCCTGCTCTGACCGCGTCGTAAAAGTCGTGGAGGTCATATTGATGGTTGGCCGCATCGCCCTGCTTGCCCACCGTAAAGATGGAAGTCCGTTTCTCATGCAGCAGGTTGGAAGTGGAAGCGTAATACTGAAAGGGCTCGCGATGTGGACTGTAGTCGTTGTCGTCCATGACGCCGGTGACCTTTGAAGAACTGCTGCGATTGCAGTCTGTGCTTCCGTTCGGGTTCACAATCGAAAGATTAAAGCCGCCGGAGAACCAGCCCCAGGAAACGCCGGCGCTGTTGAGCAGGTCGCCGATATTTTTTCCGCCCAGACGCGCCTGCGCCTCTGTGGGATCGGAGCAAACATCACCGAGAGGATCAGGCTCTCCTACCAGGGTGAGCGAGCCGTGGCCGCCATCGATCTCTTCCTCGTACTGATTGATGAGATCGACGATGCCATTCGTTTGACCGGAGATGAGATTGATAGCTCCAAGAGTCGAGTCGCCGAAGGTGGTTTCAAAATAGTTGTCGCTCATCGCATAGTGCTGGGCATAGTTCCACAGCGCTGTGACGGTATTGCCGTCGTAATATGCAAGCGCGAGACCGTTGGTGTTGAAAGGTGCGGGAGCATTGGAGACGGTATTGCCCAGCGCGTTGCCACCGGCGCCGGTGAATGCGGGAAAGAGATCCAGTTTACCGCCGTCAAAGGCCTGCTGTTCCGGCGAGTAATCATTGTCCTGATCATTGGTTGAAGCCTGCTTGCGGCTTAGCCGAAAAGGGTTCGTTGCTCCATCGCCGTTCAGAGGATTCAGATTCGGATTGTGTGTCAGCAGGGCGTGGGTGAATCCATTCACCTTCGGAGTTTCCCAGGCCGCTCGAAACGGCCTTTCGCCGGGAAGGTTCGCCGCATCAGGATAGGTTCCGAAGTAGTGGTCGAAGGAGATGTTTTCCCCGTAGATAACGACGATGTGCTTGATGGGGGTAGCTGTCCGGTTAGCAGGATGCGCAGCAGCGGCATTCGGGCTTTCGCCGTATCCAAGGGGAACACACAACGCCGTTGCCAGGGTAAGTCCGACGAAACTGAGTTTCATACTCATCTCCTTGCTATGCACCCGGCAGCGAATTACGGGCGACGAACGGACGGTACAGCAAGATAATTACGGCTTGATGAATGAGCGTGAAGCCTTGCGCGCCTCCCCAAGCCGCAAGGCTCCCAGGATCGCGCCCGCCCTGACGTGGTCCTGCGAGTACACCCTGTCTTCCGGCATGCCCTCGAAACATGCTGTTTCAAAGGAGAGAGACACCTTCCACGCGAATGTTTTGCGCCGTGCCATGACGATGTACATGCGTCCTAAGATGGGCATCTTTCCCTCTGTATATTCTGCGAGCCCGGTGTAGGCATGCGCTTCGTCTGCGACGAGCTTCTTCGCGACTCCCGGAAGCTTTCCCAGATATGTCCACTGGCGCAACTTGGGCAGAGGGTCAAGTTTGATGAGCACAGGAAAGCCGGACATGGCGAGGAAAGGCCCGACCCAGTTGGTCATGTCCGACTCTGCATTTGCCTGATCCATGAAGCTGACGATCAACCACTCGGCATCACGTTTCCCGTAATACAGATGCTCTACTTCTTTCGATGTGCCACGTACCTCGAACTCCGAGCTCCAGTTCTTGGGAATTCGCAACGAATATCGTAGACCGGCGCTCTTGATGGATCTTGTCGGCCAGCCCCCGGGATCAGCGGGCTCGAGCCAACGCGGCAACTCATCTCTAGATCGGGAATGAGTCAGCTCTTCCGCGGTCTTGTCGCCTACTTCCTCTGCAAGTGCCGCTTTCCACTGCTTCAGCGGAACGGCATCGGCGATTTCCCATTGCGCAGCCTGCTCGATCGCGCTGGTCAGAGCTTGCAAGTAAGCAATGCGTCGTTGCGCGGACGGAAGCAACTCGTTCAGGTGCTGGAGTGTCGCGACATTTTCACGGAGTTCTGTTGCTGCACGGGGCTTATCGCCGAGTTTCACATGGATGCCGGCGTTGAGAAGTACCGCATCAGCCCACATTCGCTGAAAGTCGGCATTCTCCGGGTCAGACTCTTTGATTGTGTGCGCCACTGCTCCCAGCGTCTCCCCCAGTTGTCCTGCATTAGGAATGCTGTCCTGTCGTAGCCAGATCTCTACCAACGCCCGGCAAGCCCGGTACATCAGGACGGCGTCTTCTAAAGTCGGTTTTTTCTCGAGCACCAGCGGTTGCAGGAGTTCGGCAGCCTCCTGAAACTGCTTGTAGGCGTCACGGTGAAGTGTTTTGAAACGCGCCTGGATTGCCTCGCTGAAACGGAAATGCGCGGCAAGGCGCCGCTGCTCTTCCGAATCGAACTCACCCTTTTCAAGGGCTGCAATAATCTTCGAACGCCGGTCTTCCCACGGCTCTCCGACATAGCGCAGCAGTAACACAGTGCGGAGAATACCGTTCGTTACATGGCTGAGATACTTACTCCCCAGCACGAGACGCTGTGCAGGCGTATAACGACTTGCATACAAACAAAAGCTCCCCCCGCCTGATTTCGCCGAGAGAGTGAGATCGGTATCGGTATCAGATGAGACCTCGCGGGCTTGCCGGGTTGCACTGTCATGCGCAATCAAGCGAAATTCGCTGTCCTGTTTTTCCAGGGTTTCGAGACCGGGTATCTCAAATGTCTGGGGAAGATTGAGTTCGCCTTTTGGCTTGAACTCCAATCCATCGAACTGCAAGGTAAACGTGGCTGGAAGATCTCGCAAATCTGTGCCGTCGATCTGAACATTCAGTGGGACCACCCGATCAAACCATCGGAACTGAATATCGAGGCGTGGCCGCTCGCTGAGAAAGAACTCGGTATACGGAGGTTCTCTGAATCCAAAAGCCTCGGGCCATGTTCGACCTTCCTGATAGCGTGCAATGTAGAAGGACATGGCTCCGTGGAATAAAGTGTCCAACCTTAGCTGCAGCTCCAGAATGATATTCGGATCTTCCGGCAGTGTCTCAGCCCGGACTGTCAGGTTGATTTCTCGAATGGGTGTGCCGGCGAAAGGCGCGATATCTTCTGCAACGCGGGGCAGCTCCAGTTCTGCGCGTGAGAGCGTTTCCTTGTTGGCCAGCAGAGGCGGTTCGCGGCATTCAGCAGGATGCTCTCTTTGACTGCGGCGTTACCGCAGACCGCTCGAATCAGGCGAAGACGCACTGCCTCATGCTCCAGCCCGGCTGAAGCGTCAAAGCCGACAATATTCTCAAGTTGTGACGGAATGCTGCATGGCCGCAGAATTATCGGAAGTATCCGTAAACCCTCTGTAGTCATGGAAAGCGCGGTTTCAATCTCCTCAGCGACCCAGGGTGACTGCACCGCGCTGGGCGATAGCAGGAGGCAGAATAATTCAGACTGCCGAACCCGGTTGGATAACTCCTGGCGGAGTTTGGCCGTAGTCTGGATGTCGAAGAAATCCAGCCATACCTTGATCTGATTAGACTCGAAAAGTTGTTTGATCTTAAAGGCGTCTTCGCGGTCGTGCGAACTGTAGGAAATGAAGACAGTCTTCGGATGGTGACTTACAGCAGTTTTCAAGATACGCCTCATTTGGAGGAGATGTTGGCCCGCCCGAAATTCTAAGCCTGCATTGTTCATTCCGCGGTACTTATATTTACGGATCGGATATTCGCTCTTGCTAAAAGACAAGAGCTTGCATACTCTTTGAACATCCAGGAACACCCCCATTCCTGCCTCCTAACCACGGACAGTAGGGATGAATCTGCCAGTCAATACACATTCTGAGACCTGGATTCGTTTTGGGGTGTTTGAAGTGAATCCACATGAGCGCCAGATCCTGCGCAAAGGTGTCAGGGTACGCCTCCAGGACAAACCATTTTCCATCCTGCTGCTTTTGCTCGAAAACCCCGGAAAGCTTGTAGGACGGGAAGAGCTTCTCCACGAATTGTGGCCTGCGGGAACGTATGTCGACTTTGAGCACGGGCTCAGCGTTGCGATGCATAAGCTGCGCATAGCTCTCGATGACACCGCTGAGAATCCCCGTTTTATTGAAACGGTTCCAGGACATGGATACCGGTTTATCGCGCCCACGGTTCAACCTCAGCAGAATGTTCCGACTGAGTCGCGTTCGATGCTGGTGGTATTGCCGTTTGTTGGACTTGCGGCGGCACCTGAAATGGAATACATCGCCGACGGTTTTACAGAGGAGTTGACGGCGCAACTCAGCAAAGCGCTCCCACAGAGGCTGGGAGTCATTGGCCGCACTACCGCCATGTGCTACCGCGGCCTGAAAAAGACGATTGCCGAGATCGGCTCGGAGCTTGGCGTGGATTATGCACTCGAGGGAAGCGTCCGAAGCTGTAATGGAACTTTTCGCCTGACATGGCAGATGATTCGCATTTCCGATCAAAGCAATATGTGGACCGGATCGTTTGAATACGAGAGTGAAAATGTAATTCACGCGCAGATCGAGTTATCAGATAGGATCACGCGTTTACTAACAGCCCGCCTATTTCCCGACAAAGTGATCTTATTCGCGTAATTAAATAAGCAGATAACTGGAACTAAGTCAGCTTGGCGGATCCGGAAGGCTTTCTTGCCGCGCGACCGTGTCTTTCCCGGCCGGGCAGGGAAACGGCGGGGACGGGGAACGCATCGCCAAACCCTGAAATGTACAAAAATCACATAAATTCTTTCACATTTCTCAAGCCAGCTCCAAATCATCCGTTAACTGTTGTATATAAAAGTGTTACGTGTGAATATCAACCCAAAAACCAGGGCGTTATCGGCGAAAGATGTCTTGAAATTGGGAATGTTTTGAGATAAAAAAGTCATCAGATACCCGCATTTTCTTCATATTGAAGCAACAAAGGAGTGACATACTTTGGAAGCTTTTTTAGTTTAGTAAATGCTGGATGTAAGTAGTTCTATTTACCTCCTCCATAAGTTGCTGTCCCGTTGAGCTGCAGAGCAACTACAACCTTTGTTACGGTTGGACACTCCTATTACTTAGAGAAGGTCCCACCCCAGGTTTGCCCCTACAGGTCGGTGCCCGTGCAGCCAGATATCTACTAAACAATCAATTGGACTGCTCGGTCCGCAAAAGCCTGAAATAAATTTCTAATCATACTTAACCTTTTGTCTGCCGCTGAAACGAAATGCTTGTGCAGAGGTGAAATTGGTGTCCTATATTTGTGTTCCTCCCCCATCGGACTCCGATGATGTAGTAGTACGTGCTTCTAACTATCGTGACCACTCGCAATCCGGTTCACTCCGTATTCGTATGAATACGTGGCTCCGGCGCAGCAGTGGTTGGTGCAGCAAAGCCCTTGTTTTCACAGCTTGCTGCCTTATCCTCGTGATTTCCAGCACCGGAGTTGCTGCGGCTGCTCCGACGCTATCAGTTAGTCCGACGAGCCTAAGCTTTGGCACTGTGACAGTAGGCTCGAACTTGACGCTGTCAGTCACTCTGACCTCAACGGGAACCTCCGCGGTCAGGATTAGCTCGGCAACGATCAGCGGTACTGCCTTCAGTGTGTCCGGGGCGACATTTCCTCTCACGCTCAATCCAAAGCAGACAGCAAAACTCCAGGTGAAGTTTGCTCCGACGACAAAGAGTGCTGCGACCGGTACACTAACGATCAGCAGTAACTCCAGTAACAGGAGGGTTACAGTCAGCCTTAGTGGCATGGGCGTGGCTGCGACGACTCCACAGTTGGCGGTCAGCCCGTCCAGCCTCAACTTCGGCAGCATAGCTGTGGGTAAAACTTCAACACTATCGTTGAAGCTAACCTCAACCGGGACGGCTGCGGTCAAGATCGCCTCGGCGTCTATCAGTGGTACCGGGTTTACCGTTTCGGGTGCAACTTTTCCGGTCACACTCAACCCAAGGCAAACGGTGACGCTTAGCGCGAAGTTTGCTCCCACCAAAGCCGGCGCGGCGACCGGAACTATTACTGTGTCCAGCAATGCGTCGGGACATGCGACGATGGGTGTTTCTCTGAGCGGTACTGGAACGGCTACGGCATCCACCTCAACCTTAACAGTCAGCCCTACCAGTTTGAGCTTCGGAGATGTGAGCACAGGCTCGAACGCAACGTTGGGGGTTACACTGACCTCGACCGGAACGGGTGCCGTGACAGTCAACTCCGCGACCATCAGCGGGACCGGGTTTAGCGTCAGCGGCGCAACTTTCCCGGTTACTCTCAACCCGAAACAGGCGATCACGCTCAACGTTAAGTTTGCTCCCACGGCAACTGGTGCTGTTACGGGCAAACTGACGGTCAGCAGTAACTCGTCTACGAACGCGACGGCCACGGTCAGTCTGAGCGGCACGGGAAGTTCCGTGCAGCATCAGGTTGCTCTGAGCTGGGTTGCACCCAGCAAATCCTCAGATCCGGTAGATGGCTACAATGTCTACCGGGCAACAGGCACCAGTACCTCGTACCAACGCCTGAATGCATCCGTTGAGGATCAGACGGACTATACCGATAGCACAGTTAAGAGTGGTACCGCGTATAGCTACATGGTGAAGAGCGTGGATGGCGCTGGCGCGGAAAGCGGCCCTTCGAATCAAATCAGTGTGACGATTCCATAGGGAGTTTTCCGGCAATCAAAGAGGGTGTGCGGGTTCTTGTAACTTGGGAACCCGCACACCCTCGAAAAATGAACAGCTATTATTCCGCAGTTATGCGGGTAATACAGCCTTCTATGTCATCAGCCCGTGCTGTTGAATCTTGTAGAGGAGCGCGCGGTAACTGATGTTCAGATTGCTGGCCGCCCTTCTACGATTCCATCCGGAAGCCGACAACGCATCCTGGATCATGCGTATCTCCGCCTGATTCTTGACGCCATTCACGACACTTCTCATTCCCCGTGCACCCTGGGTTGTTATCTCGTGGGTGCCGTTTGACTGCAGCTGCGCAAGCGAAGCTGCTGACATGGTACGTGTCTTGGCTCTCAAGTCGTTATAGGCGGATTCCTGGTCCTGCAGAACGAGTGTGCGCGTGATGAAGTTGCGCAACTCGCGCAGATTACCGGGCCAGTTATATTCCTGAGCAGCTTCCTTAAGCCGCTCCGAGATGGGAAACGCCTGTTGTCCCAGCTCCGCTGCGCCTCGGCGGATCAACTGGTCCATCAAGAGGGGAATTTCCTCGCGGCGCTCGCGAAGCGGAGGAACGGTGATGGTGAACGCGTTCAGCCGATAGTAAAGGTCTTCGCGGAAGCGCTTCTCGGCGATGGCATCTTCCATGTTGATGTTAGTGGCTGCCAGAACGCGGACATCTACCTGTGTTGCGGACCGCGCACCCAGCCGGCTGAAGGAGCCATCCTGCAGGACGTGCAACAGCTTCGCCTGCATCTGTGGACTCATTTCGCCGATCTCGTCCAGTAAGAGGGTACCCTTGTGCGCCAGTTCAAATTTTCCCGGCTTCGCTTTGACCGCTCCGGTAAAGGCACCTGCTTCATAACCGAATAATTCGCTTTCCAGCAATTCAGTGGGAAGAGCAGCGCAGTTGACGTTGACGAATTTTTTCTCCGACCGGGTGTGATACTTGTGCAGCAGCATGGCAACGACTTCTTTGCCGACACCGCTTTCGCCGAGAATGAGCACTGGGATATCCACCGGCGCGAGCAGGCGGATATCTTTGTAGATCTGCATCATTGCTGGCGTCGCCGCGAGGAAGAAGCGATTGTTCTCCAGTTCCTCGCAATGCATATTGCCAAGCGGAGCCGAGGCCGCCGGTTCGGTAGTGGAGAATTCGTTTTCAGGCTGTTCCGTCTGCGAGATCAGCTTTTCCAGGTCGCGGCGCAGCAGTGGCTTTGTCAAGACCGAGCGGATGCTCCATTTCTGAGCATAGTCCTTCCAGGATGTATCTCCGATTTCGGAAAGAATGCAGAGCTGATGGCTTTCGAATTTTTCGAGAAGATCTGAAGCAAAGAGCTGGTCGTTGCTCTTAGCCCTTGGCACATCTAGAAACAGAAAGTCTGGAGCCATTCCCTCGGACAAAAATGCAAGAGCTTCGAGCGGTGACGAAACGCAGAGCGCCTGGTGCCCTTCGGAATCAAGAAACTTCTTGATCAGGCTGCACGCCCCAGCATCTTCACTGATCGCTAGCACTATAACTGCACGAGACATAATTCACCTCGAATGGATTGTGCCGTGGCTGTCAGGGGGATACAGCGTGGCGATTCATTAAAACAACGGAGGAGATGGCTTGCTGATAGTCCTGAATACAACTCGACTGTGAATCAACAAATGGTGACGGTAAAAGCTTCAGCGTTTCTACTTACAACCAAGTGAGAAAACCTTCGCGTCATATCAGCTTCATCCTTGAAGTTTGTTCCGAACTAGCTAATGAGGGAACCGATTAGTTTGGAGGGAGGGTTATGTAAATTTATCTGCCCCAGTGTCGCGAAGCGTATGGGGGACGCGTCGCGTGGTATCTCAAAAGGGCTTTGATAGTGCAATGCTGAATCAGCGTTTGGAAGGCTTCAGCGGTCTCAATGTAGCACTCTGCCTGGGGGGTGTCAAACCAAAAAATTGCACTTTCACGCAATATACTTTTGCACATAAGACAACATGTTGTTGAACGAATTTTCGCTGTAATAATGTGCAAGATGATGCACCGTCAGCATAATTTGTGGAATTATCTGCAAAACTTTTGCAGAGTTTACCGCGACGGATTGTGTGACCCGAAGTGCTGCATGTTCAGTGTGCATTTACTTGCAGCATTTGTGAGTACACGAATCCCGAATGAATCTATGATTGATCTGGCAGAATGGAACGCATATGCTGAGGCGACAAATCTCTTCGCTTTCGGAAGCGCTCGCTAGACGATACACACCGTATTAAAAATGGATATCTAATGAGTTCTCGTATTCATGTTGCAATCATTGGCGGTGGCATTGTCGGCCTGGCCACAGGGCTTGAACTCATTCGCCGTTTTCCTGGCATATCGTTAGCGGTTATAGAAAAAGAGCCAGCCGTCGCTGCTCACCAGACGGGCCATAACAGTGGAGTGATTCACTCCGGCATTTACTATAAGCCCGGCAGCCTGAAGGCGCGTCTCTGCGTCGAGGGAGTGAACGAGCTGCTTCGTTTCTGCGAAGCCCATACAATTCCCTACGAAACTTGCGGCAAAGTGATCGTAGCTACCTCGGAGAGCGAACTACCGCGGCTTGAGGAGATCTATCGTCGCGGTATCGGAAATGGTCTCCAGGGTTTGCGAATGCTTACTGCAGAGGAGATTCGTGAGCTTGAACCACACGCTGCCGGCATTCGTGGTATTCACGTTCCCAGCACCGGCATCATTAACTACAGTGTGGTTGCCAGGAAATATGCCGAGCTCATTGCAGATGGCGGTGGCACGATTTATTTGTCTCATGAAGTCATCGGGCTGAAACGTTCCGGCGAAGATACCATTGTCGAAACAAGTCAGGGTCCGATTGAGGCGCGTCTTGTCATCAACTGCGCCGGCCTCCAGAGCGATCGCGTGAGCCGTATGGCGAAGGCGAAGCTCGATCTGACCATCGTGCCGTTTCGCGGAGAGTACTACGAACTCGCACCGGACAAGCATCACTATGTTCGGAGCCTGATCTATCCGGTTCCTGATCCACGATTCCCATTTCTCGGCGTGCATTTTACAAAACGCATTGGCGGAGGAGTCGAGGCGGGTCCGAATGCAGTGTTGGCACTGAAACGCGAGGGCTACACGAGAAGCTCTTTCAGTGCCGGGGACGTCTGGGATTACGCGACCTTCCCCGGGTTCTGGATCATGGCCGCGAAGTACTGGACGGTGTCACTCGATGAATATCGTCGTTCCTTCAGCAAAACTGCGTTCGTTCGATCCCTGCAGCATCTGTTGCCGGAGATCACTGAAGATGATCTCCGTCCGGGAGGATCGGGTGTCCGGGCGCAGGCACTCGGCATCGATGGCAAGCTGGTGGATGATTTTCTCTTCGCTCACACCGATGGCATTGTGCACGTATGTAATGTGCCGTCGCCCGCAGCTACGGCTTCGCTCGCGATTGCCAGGTACATCGTCGACACCGTTGTGCAATCCAGCGGAGCTTTCCTGACAAAACGGAGTCAGACTGATCTCCATCCTGCCTGAGCGGCGCCGGAACGGCTGCCACCGTAGTCAAAAAAAAATCCTAAACGTGCAACAGAATGCACATCCGAGCTGCATTCCACCCGAATTTAAAGGGCGATTGCCATGTTTCGGTTTGGCACACTACGTGCGACTACATGAGCATGGCGGAGTGGCACGGCCGAGCCACCCCCGAAAACAGTAAAGGCCAAATTTTAGCGCATGTGGTGGCACTGCATCTTTCCCGGGTCGACGTCAGTTGCTCTACGACAATTCGAGGATCGCATTCAACCAGTCACAGCGCACGGTTGAGGTACAAGGCAATTAAGAACCAAGGAAGAAGTACATCAGCAAACTTGTGGGTATTTCAGTCGAGTGGTTTCCCCTGGTCTTCGTTTGGACTGATACTCCTTGTGCTCTTAGGGCTCGCGGGACGAGCCAGTGCGCAATGCAGCAACCCGGCGAATGCGATTGTTGCCGAGAATTGCCAAACTGGAAGTCCATCTTCCGAATGGGATGTCGGTCCCAATGATGCAGGGGATCCGACAATCCAAGGTTTCGCGACCGATATAAGCGTTAATCAGGGCAGCACGATCTCTTTCAAGATCAATAGCACAGCCAAAGCGTATTCCATCACTATCTACCGCATGGGCTATTACGGCGGGATGGGTGCGCGCAAAATCGCGACTGTTACCCCATCTGTACCGTTGCCGCAGACTCAGCCTCCCTGTAAGACGGATACGACCACGGGTTTGATGGACTGCGGCAACTGGGCTGTTACAGCCTCCTGGCAGGTTCCTGCGAATGCCACATCAGGAATCTACTTTGCACATCTTGTGCGATCGGATACAGGGGGGGACAGCCAGATTGTTTTTGTAGTGCGCAACGATTCAAGCCACTCAGCTATCCTTTACCAAACATCGGATGAAACATGGCAAGCATATAATTACTATGGAGCGGGCAGTCTCTACGGCCCGGCATCACCTGTATACGATCTCACCAGTCGCTCTTTTAAAGTAAGTTACAACAGGCCTTTTTTGACCCGGAGTTTTCAGGTTGAATCGGATACGTATGTATTCGGCGCAGAATTTGCGATGGTTCAATGGCTTGAACAAAATGGTTACGACGTAACTTACTTCACAGCTGTAGACTCGGCTCGCAATGGATCTTTGATTCCAAATCACAAAATCTACATGGATGCTGGCCACGACGAATATTGGTCGGCACCCCGTCGTGCCAATGTGCAGGCAGCTCGCGATGCGGGGGTAAATCTCGCATTTTTCAGCGGCAATACTATGTTCTGGAAGACGCGGTGGGAGAACAGTATAGATGGTACGAATAGTCCTTATCGCACACTTGTCTGCTACAAAGAAACATTAGCGTTTGCGCAAATTGATCCGGATGACCCACCGACGTGGACCGGTACATGGCGAGATCCAAGCTTTAGTCCTCCAGCCGACGGTGGGAAACCCGAAAACAGCGTAGTAGGAACGCTATTCGTGGTGAACGGCACCGCTCAAGATAATGAAGGCGACCAGCAAATTAAGGTTCCCGCCACTGATGGGAAAATGCGATTCTGGCGAAATACAGCCGCAGCCTCTCTTTCGGCGAATCAAACTTATACGCTTGCAGTTGGAACCCTTGGATATGAATGGGATACGGATGTAGATAATGGGTTCCGACCAGCCGGGACCTTCGATCTTTCGACGGCCACCTATACTCTTACTTCCGACTTACTGCTGGACTACGGCGCAACATATGGCGCGGGAACTGCAACCCACCACATGACTCTCTATCGTGCGCCGAGCGGTGCGCTGGTATTCAGTGCCGCTAGTATCGACTGGTCGTGGGGTCTAAACGACAATCACGATAATCCGTTTGGTTTCGATACGCCTGATCCCGATCCGGTTGTTCAGCAAGCAACCGTAAATCTTTTTGCCGATATGGGTGTGCAGCCGGCTACGCTGCAGTCAGGTTTGCTCCCTGCAACCGCATCCACTGATACAAAACCACCCACCTCTGTCATTACCTCTCCTGCAGCAGGGACTGCCCTCAATACCGGGACTGCGATCACAGTGACGGGCACTGCGACAGACACTGGCGGTGGTGTTGTAGGCGGAGTCGAGGTGTCTGGGGACAATGGGGTTACATGGCATCAGGCAACTGGCCGCTCTCCCTGGAGCTACGTCTGGACTCCGTCGGTTCCTGGTACCACTAAGTTATTGAGTCGCGCAGTGGATGACAGCGCAAACCTGGAAACTCCTCATGGTATCAATCTGACTGTTTCTCCGCAGGTCTGCCCCTGCCATATCTGGAATCCATCCACTACGCCTCAGAATATTGACGGCGGCGATCCACAATCAGTTGAAGTCGGTGTGAAGTTCCGAGCAGATGCAGATGGCAGCCTGTTGGGTGTCCGTTTCTACAAGGCGAACACCAATACGGGCACGCATGTGGGACACCTATGGTCAAGCAGCGGAACACTGCTGGGGACCGTAACCTTTACAGGAGAGAGCGGTTCTGGCTGGCAGCAAGCAAACTTTGCTACCCCCATACCCGTCGCGGCGAATACAACATATGTCGTTTCTTACTTCGCCCCATCCGGACACTATTCGGCCGATCAAGGTACATTCACGTCAGCTGGCGTCGACAATCCACCACTTCATGCATTGGCAAATGGCGTCGATGGGACGAACGGAGTTTATGCATATTCTGCAACTCCGGGAAACTTTCCTATAAATAGCTTCCAGGCAAGCAACTATTGGGTTGACGTCGTCTATACATCATCCAATACATACAGTCTCACCGGCAATATTAGTGGCGTCGGTGGTGCCGGGGCGACACTGAGTCTGACCGGAACAGAAACGCTCACGGCGACAGCGGACTCTTCGGGTAATTACATCTTCGATGGATTGGTCAATGGATCGTATACTGTAACACCCAGCACCCCGGGAGTTACATTTACCCCAGCAAACCGTTCGGCAACAATCAACGGCGCTGTGGTTGCGAATGTAAACTTTACGGCAGCTGTTACGAATCCGCAGACCATCTCCGGAACGGTCAGTGGCACCAACGGCGCCGCCGTAACGGTGAACTTAAGCGGTGCAGCAACGGCCACAACAACCACAAATGCATCTGGAAACTATTCGTTCACAGGGTTGCTCAACGGCACCTATGAAGTGGATCCTTCAGCCCCCCAAACACTGTTCACTCCGGGAATCCAGCAAGTTGTTCTTTCGGGTACAGGAGCATCTGGAGTTAATTTCCAAGGTCAAGTCTGCACCTGTGTTTCTATCTGGCAGCCTTCCGCTACTCCTGCCTTGATTGATAGTAATGATCCGTCTCCAGTCGAATTGGGTGTAAAGTTCAGATCCGACATCCCTGGTTTTATCACCGGGTTGCGCTTCTACAAGGCCAGTACGAATACGGGCACGCACACGGGGCATATCTGGTCAAGCTCAGGAACTCTGTTGGGGAGTGCGACCTTTACTTCGGAGACAGCATCCGGATGGCAGCAGGTAGTCTTCTCCTCGCCGATCGCCATTGCCGCAGGCACAACATACATCGCATCGTATTTTGCGCCGGAAGGACATTATTCGGCTGACAATAACTACTTCGCGACAACCGGAGTAGATAATGCACCTTTACACGCATTGGAAGACGGAGCCGATGGGGGAGACGGCGTATATCTATACGCTGCAACCGGAGGCTTCCCGTCTCTTACATTTGAATCATCAAACTACTGGGTCGACGTGCTGTTTGCGGGAGGCCAAACCTATAGCATCAGTGGCACTGTAAGCGGAAGTGGAGGAGCGAATGCCACTGTAACCTTAACCTCGACCCTCGGTACGGTAACGACAACTGCGGACAGTTCGGGGAACTACACATTCAATTCCGTGCATGCCGGCACGTACTCGGTTTCACCGAGCAACACAGGTGCTGCTTTCCTTCCAGGCAATCAGAGCGTCGTTGTGAGCAATGGGCCTGTAACGGGGGTAAATTTCTCCGAATCGCCGCTGTGCCCGTGTGATTCGATCTGGCAGGCCTCGGCGTTGCCTGCGGTAGTTGACTCGGGCGACCCATCGTCGATTGAAGCCGGAGTCAGATTCCAAGCCGATTCGGACGGTTATATTCTCGGTGTGCGCTTCTACAAGGCAGTTGCAAATGGAGGCGCCCACATAGGAAATCTGTGGTCGGCCGATGGTACGGAAAGCTTGCTTGCTACGGCGCCTTTCGCGAATGAAGGCAGTTCGGGATGGCAGCAGGTACTCTTCTCGAATCCAGTACCGGTTTCGGCGGCTACGCAGTACATAGCATCCTATTTTGCCCCACTGGGACATTTCTCCTATACCACTTCACTATTCGCTAACTCCGGCATCGATACTCCACCGCTCCACGCTCCTATCAGTAGTGCTGCGAGCCCGAATGGCGTATTTTCTTATGTCTCAACAAGCACCTTTCCAACCGGTAGCTTCAATGCCACCAGTTATTGGGTCGATGTGATCTACGCTCAGGCAACGACATATACCATTGCCGGCGTGGTATCCGGGACGAGCGGTGCCGGAGCGACGATAACGCTGAGCGGAGCAAAAAACGCAACCATCACTGCGGATTCAACAGGGAAATATAGTTTCGGCGGTCTTGCGAATGGAACGTACATCGTAACGCCGAGTAAGACAGGGATTGTCTTCAGTCCTGCAAGTCAGACCGTTACAATCAGCGGAAGTCATAACCTTGGCGTAAACTTTGCGGCGGCTCAGCCCACCTACACCGTTTCTGGAACTGTGAGTGGTGAGCCGGGCAACTCCGTTGCGTTATCCGGAACGGCTACAGCAACGACGATTACTGATAGTTCCGGAAACTACAGCTTCACCGGACTGTTAAACGGAAGCTACACGGTGACTCCCGGCGCTGTCGGGTTCACGTCCACGCCTTTGAGTCAGAATGTCACCGTTAATGGCGCGAACGTGACTGGTATAAATTTCAGCGGTACCGCTCTTGCTTACACGATCAGCGGCACGATCACGGGTGGAAGTGGAGCGACGGTGAGTCTCTCTGGTACGTCCAGTGCGACAACCACAGCTGATTCCTCGGGCAACTATAGCTTCACGGGCCTCACGAATGGGTCTTACACCCTGGTGCCGTCACAGGTTAGCAAAGTCTTCAATCCTCCATTCTTGACGACTACGGTCTTCGGCGCGAACGTCACCGGTGCTAACTTTGCGGTACCGGCGAATTGCCCGTGCGACACGATCTGGCCGGCCTCTGCTACGCCTGCAACTCTAGATAATGGAGATAACAACTCCGTTGAAACCGGAGTGAAGTTCCGTGCAGACGCCGACGGTTATGTGACAGGCATCAGGTTCTATAAGTCTGTTGCAAATACGGGACAGCATCAAGGTGACCTATGGTCGAGCACGGGCACCTTGCTAGGCTCGGCAGCCTTCAATGGGGAGACCCCGTCCGGATGGCAACAGGTACTGTTGAGTACTCCGGTCCCGGTCGTTGGGAATACTACCTATGTTGCGTCGTACTTCGCGCCGGTGGGACGTTACTCGGGAGATGCCGCCTACTTTGCAGCGGGTGGCGTGGATACCCCACCGTTACATGCCCTGGCAAACGGTTTGGATGGTGCGAACGGTGTTTATGCCTATGTGGCTTCTGCCGGCAGTGCATTCCCGACCGCACCCTCAAACTCTACTAATTACTGGGTGGATGTTATCTACACTCCCACGACAACCTACAGTGTTGTAGGCAATATCAGTGGAAGTGGTGGAGCTGGGGCTACGATCAATATCACCGGAACATCAACAGCCAGCGGCACGGCGGATCCTTTGGGCAATTTCAGTATCCCCGGTCTTCCTAACGGATCGTATACTGTTACTCCGAGCTCGAATGGCGCCATCTTTACCCCAGCCAGTCAAACTGTAACGATTAACAACGGACATGTGCTCGGTTTAACCTTCTCAAGTCAGCAGACATTCAGCATTAGTGGAACGATCAGCGGGGCAGGCGGAGCTGGGGCCACGGTCGCGCTCAGTGGGGCATCGTCAGCTAGTACCACTGCGAATGCTTCAGGTAATTTCAGCTTCACAGGATTGTCGAACGGATCTTTCACCGTAACGCCGAGCAAGAGTGGATTCACGTTCTCGCCGACCAATCGTGCGGTGACCGTCAACGGTGCAAACGCGACCGCCAGCTTTACCTCAACGGCGCAAACGTTCACGATCAGCGGTACGATCAGCGGCACTG